>JAXDQQ010000077.1:0-4048 GCA_034667805.1 Thermoplasmata archaeon
CGCTACGCGAAAGGTCGAACCTGCGAGCTAGTGGGGACAAACTTGCAGGAAGGCCTGTTCAAGGCATAATTGCGGATCTGTCCCTCCAATAGGTTCGAGGAGCTGTACGGGGACGGCCACCTGTTCATCCACGCCAGATCGTACCGGCGCTCATGACCGAATGGCGAGCAACGACCGTCCGAGGACGGCACCTGCCTGTTTTGCGTTCGAACCCCAACACGTCAAGGTTTGGCGGCGTTCGAATAGATACGGGGATGCACGCGCCAGCGTGGAGTCCTAGCCACCAATCGATTGGTCGCTTCGGTGTGGACACTTCTGGCATTTTCGCGGTGATTGAACCGAAACTAGAGTGGTCGAGCCGGGATTTGAACCCGGGTCGAAAGAGTGAGAGTCTTTCATGATTGGCCGCTACACTACTCGACCGATTCCCGTTTGCGCCGCCCAACCGTCTCACGTGCGGCTTGGCGGCCGACTTGGGGGTCTCATTTAAGCGCTCCGACGCCCCGGAGTGGCTTCTCGCACCTCTTCGGAAACCCCTTGTCCCCTGGCGTCGCATCCGGGGACGATGATGGCCTGCGAGGTCTGCTCGACGCCGATGGCCTGGATGAAGGCGCACTACGAGTGCCCCCGCTGCCACTGGCTCAAGCCGTGCTGCGAGCCTGACATGGCGTGCGGCTGACGCGCGCCGGCCGGGCCACGGATTGCACGGAATTCACGGACCGGCTCTTTCCGCGTGGACGAGTCGCAGATTCCACAGATGACGCAGATTCAGCTGCAACAGCATCTGCGAAATCTGCGTATCTGCGACTAGTCGGGCTCACACTTGATCGCGTTGGATCCGCCGCGCCGCGAACGGCAGGCCCAGCCCCGCCGAGAGCGCCGCGGCCGCCGCCAGGACGCCGAACGTGAACCACGCCGTGGCCGGGGGCGACCCGCTGGCCAGGAGCGCGACGAGGTTCAGCACGTCGTGCGGCAGGAGAAGGCTCGCGACAGCCATGAGCAGGACCACGAGGGCGTAGGACGCCTGCACCTGGCCTTCCTTGCGCACCCAGGTCGCCAGCGCGACGCCGAGGCTCGCCAGCAGCAAGGCCAGCAATGTGCACAGCAGCAGGACGGCCCACAACGTATGCACGACGATGCCGTTGAGCCGCAGCAGGCCGATCCAGAGAAGGACCTGGACGGGCGCGAGGACGATGGGCACGAGCAGTTTTCCGGCCAGGACGCCGGTCACCGACAAGGGGCTCGCTCGCAGCAGGAGCAGCGTCCGCGTCTGCGCCTCCTGCACGAAGGCGTCGCCGGCGATGGCGCCGGAGAGGAAGACCGGCGTCAGGACGAGCAGAGGCAGGAGCGTGCCGTACGTGAAGCCGAACGACGCGGCGCGGCCGCCGGCGGGGGCGTCGATGCGCAGCACCTCCTGGCCCAGGCGGTCCTGGGTGCCTTGGCGCAGGTCGTGCTCGTAGTCCTGCAGCAGGCCCTTGACCTGCGTGAGCAGCAGCGTCGTCTGCAAGGTGCCGTCGGCCATCAGCAACGTCACCGTTCGTGTCCCGCCGGGATCGAGCGTCTCCTCCACCAATGCGGCGAGGCGGCCGTCACGGAACGCCTGCAAACCGCCTTCCGCCGTCGTCGGGACGAGCTGGATGTTGCGCTCCTGCCCGAGGTACTCGTCGAAGCCATGGAAGTCCCCGGCGGGGCCGGCGTAGCCGACCTCGGCGCGCGGAAAGGCCTCGACGGAGGACGGGTCGTACAGTCCCGTAAGGCCGACGCTGAGGAACGTGCTGAAGCCGGCGACGAAGAGTTGCACGACGAGGCTCGCCAGGATGCTGCGCTCGCGCAGGATGTCCCGCGGGTCCTTGCCGGCCACGGCCATCATTCCCCTCATGGTCCCCTCCAGGATGGCGACATTAACCGATCCTCCCGACGAGCAGCAGCACGTTGTAGGTCGCGTGCACGACGGCGGCGGCGAGCCAGGCCAGCGTCGCCCAGCCTCGGCTCTTGCGCGCGCCGGTGGCGGCGATGGCGGAGCAGCCGGCGTGGAGGATGAGCGGCGCGATGAGGAGGATCCCGCCGCCGACTCCCCACAAGGCCAGCGAGGTGGTGCCCAGTGGCAGGAGGCCGAAGCCGACGAGGGCGACCAGGAGCGCGAGCTTCTCGCCGAGGAAGAATCCCGCGCCGGACAGGGCGCCCGCCAACCAGGGCTTGGTCGTGCGCGTTTGCAGGTGGGCGCGGGCCGGCACGAGCTTCAGGGCCTCCTCGACGAAGGCGACGCCAAGGATGAAGACCGGGAAGACGGCGGAGAGGCCGAGCGGGATGACGAGGGCGAGGATGAAGAGCTCCAGCGCCAGCGCGAAGGGCACGGCGAGCACGCCGGCGGCCACGACGGCCCAGCGCGAGGCGACGAGGCGCCGCACGCCGTCCATGCCCTTCTCGAACAGGCCGCGCGTCGCGAAGAGCGTCTCCTCGCGGTAGAGTCCGGCGGACAGCAGCGCCAACGCGACGGTGACGAGGCTGAGCGGGACGGTGGCGTAGAGGAACGGCCCCCAGGCCACCGTGTGGCCGTCGACGGAGGCGGCGACGACGGAGACCGGGCTGAGAAACGCCACGGGCGGCAGGCTGGTGAAGATGGCAGGCAGGAAGAGGAACGTGGACAGCATCGTCGTCGCGGCGGTGAGCAGGAACGTCAGCTCCCGGTCGTTGCGCGCCAAGAGGCCGAGGACGACGGCGATGGCCAGCACGACGAGCACCATGGGCAGCGCCGCGGCGAACCCTTGCCAGCCGACGCCGATGGCGAAACCCGCGACGACCACGACGCCGAGGGTGATGCCAAGGTGGGGCAGGACGCGTCCCAGCAGCACCTGCGGTCCCGACATGGGCGTCGTGAGGAGCAGGAGGCCGCGGTGACGCATGCGCTCCGCCATCAGGGAGCCGGCCGACAGCTGCGCGACCAGGTTCATGGGTATGAGGAACGCGAACGTCAGCAGCAGGCTCCGCGCGGGGAACGGCGGGTCCACCTGGCTCGGCCGCAAGGCCAGGCGCGGCGCCGTGTCGGTGGCGTTGCCGACGATGACGGGCGCGCTCGGCGCCGGAGCGCCTGTGGTGCTCGGACCCGGTGCCGGCGCTCCGCCCGTCGGGATGGGTGAGCCCGCGGCGGTGAGGTCCTGCGCCTCCATGAGGAGGTTGACCTGGATGGGGAACGCGGCGGCCTGGTCCGGTTCCAGCTCCATGCGCGTCTCGAGCCAACGGGCCGTGGCTTGCGAGAGGGCGATGAGCGCGGCGCGGCTGCGCTCCGAGCCAGGGTCGTACGCGAAACCGTCGTCGGTCAGGACGAGGGCGACGCGCCCGGCCTCGAGGTCGGCGACTCCGCCGTCCACGAAGCGGAAGCGCAGGTCGGAGTCCGCCGCCGCGCGCAACGGCGAGCCCGGCGTGGCGGCGACCGGGTAGAGCCCTTCCTGGGGCTGCACGGGGTTCGACATCACCAGCGGCCACGACGCGGCGAGCAGCACGACGACGCCAAGCAAGGCGAGGCCGGTCCGACGGTCGAGCACGGCGAAGGCGCGGCGCGCCTCGTGCCGGGCGACGGCCCAGACACTCAAGTCGGCACCTCCACCGGCCCCCACTTGGCCACGGATTGCACGGAAGCACGGAAGACCATAGTTCCGTGGTCTCCGTGGAATCCGTGGCCCCGTCGGGGGCAGTGGCCATGGTCGCTCAAACGGATTCTCCGCTCGTCACCTTGCGAAGGATGTCGTCCAGGCTCGGCGGCAACGACTCGAGGTCGAGCACCGAGCCGCCCGCGGCGCGCACCGACTCCATCGCGAGCTCGACGTCGGCCAGGCGAGAGAACTCGCCGACGTGGATCGAGCCGCGAGCCGCCGAGCCGGGGAAGGCGTGGCTGGCATGCAGGCGGTAGTGCGGCTCCCCCATCTGCTTGCGCAGGCTCGCAAGGCTGCCGCGCCCCGCGACGCGGCCGGCGTGCAGCAGGACGATGTCGTCGCACAGCTCCTCGACCTGCTTCAGGTTGTGCGCCGAGAGGAGGATGGCCTTGCCTTGC
>JAXDQQ010000078.1:0-6451 GCA_034667805.1 Thermoplasmata archaeon
CATCGTACGGGCAGTCCTTGAGGAACATGCGGGAGCAGAGGGCGCAGCTAAAGCAGACCTCGAGCATGTCCCCAGTCAACCCCGGGGCTGACCTTACATGTTCGGGTCCTTCCCGGTCTTCGCCAAACCGCGCGACCTAGACGGCCGCGGCCTGGCGGCGCGGCCTAAAGGAAGTCGCTGAGCTTCGACTTGCGCACCTTGTCGTTCTGGAAGAGGGACTCGACGGCCTGCTCCAGGAGCAGGATGCGCTGGTGGGTGTAGGCGTCGATCTTGTACTTCGTGGCGATGGTCTTGGAGACCTCGAGGTACTTGCGCACCGAGCCCTCGTGCACCGTCAAGGTGAGGTTCGGGTTGCCGCAGGAGAGGCAGGCGCCCTTGAGCGGCATGCGGCGGAACTTCTCGCTGCACTTCGAGCAGCGCACCTGCTGCTTGCTGAACGCCTTGAGGTTGCCCATCAGGTCGGGCAGGAAGTGCGTGCCGATGACCCGTGCGCCGACGTCGGCCTCGTCCACGGCGCGGATCTTGCGGGCGAGCTCCATCTGCGCCGTCATCTTGTCCATCATCGAGCCGAGGGTCTTGTACGCGGAGGCGGCGGGGCCCGCGGCGATGTCGTGCGTGTCGTGCGTGAAGCCGAAGCCCTCGTACTGGCTCGGCTTGCCGATGCGGCCCTCGACGAGGCCCATCACCTTCGACACTTCCTTGGCGTGGGCGTGCCGCGTCGTCGCCTCGAAGAACTCCAGCGGGTAGCGCGACAGGGTATCGACATTGTGCGTCTCCTTGTCGACCTCGTTGGGGTCGAGGCGCGTGGACAGGACGAGCGGGAGATCCATGAGTCCGCCGCGCTTGTCCGGGACGTAGGCGCGGGAGAAGTTGACGAGGCCGTCCATGAGGAGCATGATGGCGTCCTCGTCGCCGTCGCAGTTGCGGCGCTTGGCGGCGTGGTAGTACGGGTGGCCGAAGTGGCACTGCGCCTTGGTGAAGCCGATGATGCGGCAGAGGACCCCGCCCGAGGTGTGCGGCGCCAGGCCGATGGCGAGGTGGCCGATGAGGTCCTTGCGCTTCTCCACGTTGTAGTAGGCCTTCAGGCCGTAGAAGCGCACCAAAAGGTCGTCGATGTACTTCGCGGCGCGCAGGAAGTAGTCGCCGCACGACTCCGACACGACGAGGTCCTGCACGCGCAGTTCGAGCAGCTGCTCCGGCATGAGCAGCTCCTTGCCGTCGACGTCGACCAGGTAGCCCAGCTCACGCGCCTTCTCCACCGAAAGGCCGACCTCGCGCGGGCGGAAGTGCGTCAAGGGCACGTCCGTCATGTCGAAGCGGACGGTGCCGTCCTTGAACGTGTACACCTCGTGCTTGGCGCGCAGCAGGGCCTTCTCGAGCGGCTCGGGGACCTTCTGCGCGTTGATGACGCCGACGACGCCCTTGACGGTCTCGGCGAGGCGGTCCAAGGCCACGGCCTTGCGCGCGCGCTCCAGTTCGGCGCGAAGGTCGACGGGTGTCACCGGCCTTTCCTCGAACTTGCCAGACCGCTCCGGCCGCGAAAGGAACTTCGTCGGGGCCCCGCAGTCGCAGAACGTGCGCCAGTGCTTCTTCCCGCAAGTGGGGGACGTGCACTGGCGGTCGCCCAGCTCGACCTCGACCGTGCCTTGGGCGGCGGCGTCGCGCACGAGCCGCTGCGAGCCGCCGGCCTGGCCGAGCGGGAAGAGGCCGTGCGGCGGCGGCGCCATCTTGCGCGCGTCCGCCTTCTCCGGGCGGCCCATACGGCCGCCGATGCGGCACGGCGCCTTCGGGCGCATGGCGAAGCCGGCGAGGCGCTCGGCGAGCTCCACCGTGGGGAAGGCCGTGCGGAAGTCGGGCTGGCACGGGTCGTAGAGGATCTTGCGCCGGGTCGTATCAACGACGCGGCGCTGCTCGCCCTCGCCGTCGACGTCGAGCCCGAGGCCCCGCACGAGGGCCAGGGCGAGGCGCGGGTCGACGCGCAGCCGGTCGCCGTGCGCGTCGTGCATGCAGAGCAGCTTGACGAGGGTCTCCTTCTGTTCGGCGGCCTGCCCTTGGGCGGGCTGGCCGACGGCCTTCGCGTCGCCGAGGGGGAGCCAGAGTGTGCCTTCGTCCCAGGCGCCCTTGGCCTTCACCCATTCGCCGAGGGCGCGCATCTCCAAGGCGGTGACGTCGTGCCAGAGGAGCGTGCAGTCGGGGTGGAGCGGGACCTTCGTGAGGTCCGCCAGCTCGACCATCTGCTCCGCCGTGAGCGGGCCCGCCGGCGCCGGTTGCCCGGTCACCTTCGCATGCTCCTGGTCCCACCACTCGGAGCACCACGAGGAGCGTGGCAGGTGGGAGTTGTTCTCGACGAACTCGCCGAACGGGATGAGGATCTCGCCGAGGTCCACGATCTCCGCGATGGCCGGCCGCAGCTCCTTGACCTTCTCGACCGTCGTGAACCGGACCAGGCTGCCGTTCTTCAGCAGGGCCGTCGGGCCTTCGATGGTGTCGCATGGCGTGGCGATGGTGCCCTTGCCAGGCCGCTCCACCTTGAGCTGGGTGCCGACGGCGAGGAAGTCGTCGACGATGGACATCGTCGCCGGGTGGAAGGCGTTGGAGGCGAGGCCACCGGTGCGGGCGCGTCCGTAGCGGAGGCGGAAGGCTCCGACGCGGCTGGGGTGACCGAAGACGGGGCGGCCCGCGATGATCTCCTTGACGTACTTGTCGTTGGGATGGATGGCGGGGATGCCGCCCTCGCCGACGGCGTTGTCCGCCTTCTTCTCGCCCTTCTTGGCGAAGTCGCGCAGGAAGTCCCAGCCCTCGAGCTTCAGCTTCTCGACGTGCTTGAGCACCTTCGGCGCCTTGAGCACCAGCCCCTCGGCCAGGACGAGGCAGGCGCCGCCGCGCAGCTGGTTGGTCTCGACGCGCGGCAGGTCGCGGTTGCCGGTGACCTCCTCCTGCTCGGTCCCTTCGCCGTTGATGCAGACGGGGCAGTTCTTGACGATGAGCTCGATCTCGGGGCCGTTGGGCGTGTACTGGAGGTTCGCCGACTGCTTGTACGCCGGGATCTCCTCCTTGTACCGCTCCACCTCGGCGTCCGTCGGGACGTACTTGCCGATGCCCAGCTTGCGCCGCACCAGGTCCGCGATGAGGACGGACATGGCTTGGGCCGTGCCGCCTGCGGCTCGGATGGGGCCGGCGAAGTAGAGGTCCACGTAGTCGGAGCCGTCGCTGTTGAGGCCGACCTTGACCTCGGCGATGCCCTCGAGCGGAGCGACGAGCACGCCCTCCGTCAGGATGGACAGCCCCGTGCGCACCGCTTGGTCGAGCGCCTTCTCCTTCGTCGAGCCGGCCTTGTAGGTGTCGTCGGCCACCTCGGCGGCGACCTGGAGCGACACCACCTCGCGCGAGCCGAAGCCGAGCTGGGTGGAGAGCTCGCGGATGCGCATGGCGACGCCGACCGGCCCCACCTGCGCCTCGACGCGCGCCGCCAGGTCCTCGGCGGGCGGGATCTCGACCTCGAGGCTCGGGTCCTTGCCCTTGCGGCGGGCCTGCTTGGCGATGGCGTAGCACCGCATCGCCTCGGCGTGCAGGGTCTCGAAGTAGGCGTGGTACGTCGGGCTTGCCGCCGGGGGCGGGGCCGCTGCGGATTCGCGGCGCGCGGACGATGCGAGGACCACGGGGGCAGGCCCGCCCGGCGAAGCGGCAGCGCCAGCTGCGGGCGTCGCTGCCGCAGGCTGCTGCACGAGCGCCTCTCCCATCCAACCCTTCCAGGAGTGGAGGCCCGTTAAGGCTTGCCGGCCCCGGCCCGTTTCACGCGGAGGTCGCCGGCAGGCGCGGAACCCCTTTTCCGCGGGTCTCCGCGCGTTTCCGCGTGAAACCTCCGGGCCTTTTGCCGCGACGGAACCCTTTCAAGCGGCGTCGCGCACCGCGCCAATGTGCCCGAGCTGCCCGAGGTCGAGACCATCCGCCGCGGCCTCGACCGGGAGCTCAAGGGCCGGCGCATCGAGGGCGTCGACTGGCGGCCGGCGAAGCTGCGCGGCGGCAAGTCGCCCCGGCCGCTGGCGGAGCTGGAAGGCCAGCGCGTCAAGGCGCTCCGCCGCCATGGCAAGTTCCTGCTGTGGGACCTGTCCGGCGGCGGCACGTTCCTCGCCCACCTGGGCATGACGGGCAAGTTCCTGTTCGCCGAGCCCGGGGAGGAGACGAGACCGCACACGCACCTCGTGCTGTCGCTGGACAACGAGCGGGAGCTGCGCTACTCGGACCCGCGGCGGTTCGGCCTGCTCAAGCTGTTCCCCAGGGGCGCCGGCATCCCGGACCTCGAGCACTATGGGATCGACGCGTTGGACCCGGCCTTCACGCCGCAGGCGCTGGGCGCCATGCTGGCGGCCTCGTCGGCGCCGCTCAAGGCGTTCCTCCTCGACCAGACGTGGATCGCCGGCGTCGGCAACATCTACGCGTGCGAGGCCCTGTGGCGAGCCGGCCTGTCACCGCGACGGAAGGCCCGCACGACCCCCAAGGCGAAGGTCGCTGCCTTGCACGAGGGCATCCTGGGCGCCCTCAACGATTCCTTGGCGGCGGGCGGCTCGTCCTTCAACGACTACGTGGACGCCATCGGCAACGAGGGGCAGTTCATGATGGAGGTCGCCGTGTTCCAGCGCGAGGGCGAGGACTGCCCGCGCTGCGGCTCGGGGATCCGGCGCATCGTGCAGTCGGGGCGGTCGACGTTCTACTGCGCCAAGTGCCAGCGCTGAATCACTGGGGCGGGGGCGGCGGGTCGCCGTCGGCGGTGAAGCGCCAGCCGGGCGGCGGCAGGTAGCCGTGGAACGTGTGGAAGTACATCGTGAAGCGCTGTTCGATGGTGAAGCCGACGGGGGTCCCTGCCACCCCTCCGGAGAAGATGCTCATCCAGATGGGGCACGTCTGGCCGATGGACCACGCCTGGATCTCGGTCTCGTTGACCGTGGCGTAGATGGGGGACTCGCCTTCCGTGTTGTTGAGGAAGCTGCCGACGTCGTCGTTGCTGTTTTCGCAGTCCGAGTTGAGCGCCTCCATCTCGAAGTAGAGCTGCGGTGACAGCGCCTGCGTGCTGTCCCACACCATCTCCGCCTGGAGCAACGTCGCGTTGTCGGCGAAGTACTGGTCCCACGCGAACCGGTCGTTGGTCAGCTGCTGTCCGGTCAAGATCGCGGGAGCGCCGCAAAGGACCAAGACGCTCGTCGTGCACTCGATGTAGCCATCGTAGACGAGCGCCTGCCAGAACGGCGCGACCGCGGAGGCATCGGCTTGCAGGATGACCTTTGTCACTGGCGGCTCGTCCACGCCAGCCGCGACCTCGGCGCTCTGCTGGACGCCGAGGAAGCCGCGCTTGGCGATGCGCAGGAAATACGTCCCCGGCTCGAGGTCGGCGAAGCCGAAGGCCCCGTCGGCGTTCGTGCGGGTCTCTTGCGGGTCCTTGGCGTTGAGCGTGACCGTGGCGTTGGCCACCGGCCGGATGGCGGTGTCGACCACGATGCCGCGGATGACGCCCGTCGTCGACGTGGCCTCCAACGCCAGCTCCTCGAAGCCCGTTTCCTCGGGTGCTTGCGCCTTGGGTCCGCCGCCGGCGCATCCGGGAAGGACGGCGGCGACCGCGACGGCAAGGACCAACGACAGCCAGCGGCGACGGACCACCATGGCAGCGCAACGCCGGGTCACGTGGAAAAGCGTTGCCGACGGCCCGTGTCAGGGCACGAACCGCTTCGCGAGCCGGGGTGCCATCGCGAACACCACGACCGCTGCAATGCCCACCGGCAAGAGCCCGAAGATGTGCAACCAGTGGTCGCTTGGCCCGGTGAAGACGAGGAACGCCAGCGCGATGGTCAGGCTCGGCCAGGCGACGAACATGCTGAGCCACCGGATGAGCCGGGTCACGTTGCGCCGTTCGACGGCGGTCTCGTCGGCCGCGACGTCATCGTCCATGCTAGAGCGTGAAGCCGAAGTGGCCGATGTTGGCGAGGTAGACGACGCCGTAGACGACCACCCAGACGAGGTCCACGAAGTGCCAGTACATGCTGGCGGCCTGCGGGAAGGCGTGGCGCTCGGCGTTGAACTGGCCCTTGCTGGCGCGCGCGTACACGACCGTCAGCGCGCACAGGCCGCCGAAGACGTGCAGCCCGTGCGTGCCGGTGAGGAGGAAGAACGCCGACATGAACTGGCTCGAGCCGAGCGTCGCGCCCTCCTCGATGAGCAGCGTGTATTCCCAGACCTGGCCGGCCAGGAACACGGCGCCGAGCAGGATGGTCAGCAGCCACCACTTGCGGAACGCCGCGTGCTCGCCGCGCTTGATGTGCCCTTCCGCCTTGTGGATGGTCCACGAGGAGGAGAAGAGGAACACCGAGAAGATGAGCGTCTTCAGCAGCGGCAGGTGGACGTCGTCGTTGTCAGGCCAGTGGCCCGCGCTCAGGCCCTTGGACGTGAAGTAGACCGTGAA
>JAXDQQ010000079.1:0-3340 GCA_034667805.1 Thermoplasmata archaeon
TGCGCGCCAGTTCCATGAGGCGCTCCGAGGCGAGGCGGACGTGGCGGAAGTAGGCGGGCTCCCCGGTGAAGCGCTCGCCGTGGCTGGGGTACTTCTGCCCCTCGCGGCGCCAGAAGTCCGGCGTGTCCGAGGTGTAGGAAGCGGTGTGGTGGATCTCTGCGAGGATGTGGCGCTTGTCGCCGCCGACCAGGATGGCCGCGCCGCCGGCCGAGGCCGAGTACTCCAGGGCGTTGCGGGGAGCGCCTTGGCTGGTGTCGGCGCCGATGGCGAGGACGGTCTTGCACATCCCGGATTGCACGAGGCCCATGCCGGTCTGGATGGCGGCGGTCCCGGCCTTGCAGGCGAACTCGTAGTCCGCCATGGTGAGGTAGGGCCCTGCGTCAAGCGCGGCCTGGACGATGGTGCCCGTGGGCTTGACGGCGTACGGGTGCGATTCGGATCCGACGTAGATGGCCCCGATGTCCCCGACGGGCGTCGGCGAGCGGCGCATGGCCTGCCGGGCGGCGGTCACCGAGATGGTGGCGACGTCCTCGTCGAGGCCGGGGACCGACTTCTGGTGGACGTTCAGGCCCTTGCCCACGTTGGCGTCGTCGCCCCAGATGCGGGCGATCTCCTCGGACCGGATGCGGTAGCGGGGGACGTAGGCGCCATAACTGGTGATGCCAACCGGCATGGATGCGGTTTCGACTTGAAGGACCATTAAAAGCGTGGCGAGGGGATTTACGGCGCTTGCCGAAGTCGACTGGTTTGATGGAAGTCCAGGGCCCGTTCGATCCCCGGACGAAGTTGAACCGCCTTCCGCCGTCGGCGTCGTGGGGCACTTCCACGACTTGGCCCTCATGCCGCACACGCTTGACCTCATTTCAAGCGCCGACGAAACAAGGAACCCACGGAAAAACTGACTTCGGGCAGTTCCGTGCGTTCCGTGGGTTCCTTGTCCGGTCGTCGTGGTCGGCGTCGACGGAGGGAAGGGTTGCCTGGTCGTGAAGCCGGAACGGGGCTCGTTACCCGACGACCTGCACCGTGCCGGTCGAAACGGTCTGGACGCCGGTCTTTCCCTTGACGCGCAGGTGGCCGCGGTCGTCCACGCCGTCGGCCAGGCCCTCCACGACCTTGCCGCCATCGGCGACCCGCACGGTCTTGCCGGCCAGGCCATCGCGGGCACGGAACGCGGCCACGACCTCCGCATCGCGCCCGCCGCGGACCTTCTCGAGCCAACCCGCCACGTTGTGCAGCAACAACGCCTCGAGATCCGGGATGCAGGAGTCGCAGCCGAGCTGCTCCTCCAACGTCGTCGCGGTCTTCTCCAATCCCTTGAGGTCCGAGGCCTTGCCGTTGACGTTGACGCCGATGCCGGCCACGAGGAAGTCGAACGAGGCGCCCGTCGATTCTCCCTCGACGAGGATGCCGGCGACCTTCTTGCCGAGCCCTTTGCTGTCCGCCTTGGCGTCGCCGGGCGAGGGAGCTAGATGGACGTCGTTGACCCACTTGAGGCGCGGCTCGACGCCGGCGACCTCCAGCGCGTCAGCCACCGCATTGCCCAGGGCCAAGGTCAGCAGGTGCGGATCCTTGAGTCCGCGCAGGACGATGGACAGGTAGAGCCCGCCCTTGGGTGCAGCCCACGGCCGGCCATGCGAGCCGCGGCCGCCGGTCATCTCCTCGGCGACCACGACGGTGCCGTCGGCGGCGCCGGCGCGGGCGCGCTCCTTCGCGACGTCCATCGTGGAGCCGACCGTGGCGTGCCGCTCCACGGCCCACGGGGACGGCTGCATCAGGAGGTCCTTCCGATGCTGCCGTGCATGCTCCAGCCGTCCATGTTGGCGTCGCGTTGCTTCGGCTTGGCGGCCGTCGGCGCCGGGGACCCGTGCGGGCTCTCGCACAGCTCGATGAGGACTCCGCCGGTCTCCTTCGGGTGCAGGAACGCGATGCGCTTGCCTTCGGCGCCCTTGCGCGGCGTCTCGTCGATGAGCCGCACGCCCTGCCGCTTCAGCCGCGCCAGCTCGGCGTCGAGGTCGTCGACGCGGAAGGCGATGTGGTGGACGCCGGGGCCGCGTTTCGCCAAGAACTTCCCCACGGGCGTGTCCGGCCCCAGCGCAAGCAGCGCCTCGACGACGGAGCCAGACCTGGCGACGGGGAAGAAACGGGTCTTGACGCCCTGGTCCTCGACGGTCTCGTCGTGCGTGGCCTTGAGGCCGAGGATGCCCTCGTAGATGCGGGTGGCGTCGTCGAGGTCCTCGACGGCGACGCTGACTTGGTCCACTCCCAGGATGGGCACACGGCCGCCAAGCGTCGGGCGGACTTGAGGTTCACGGAAAGAAAGGCGCGGGTTATCTGGCAGGATGCCTAGTCGTCCGCATGGCTGGACGGCCTAGGACCGCGGTCTTGGTCGCCTTCGCGGCCATGGTCGTCCTCATCGGCCTGAACCTCGTCGCCGTGCGCCTGAGCAACACGGGCCTGGCCCCCATTTGGGGCGCGGCGTTCCGCTTCGGCATCGCGGCGTGGCTCCTGCTCGGCATCGTCCTCGTGCGCCGGATCCCGTTGCCGACCGGGCGGGCCCTTGTCGGCTCTATCCTCTACGGCACCCTCTACTTCGCCGTCTTCTTCGGCTTCATCTATTGGGGATTGGTGCTGGTGCCGGCAGGCCTTGCGGCGGTGCTCAACGCGTCCGTCCCGTTGATGACGTTCCTGGCCGCGGTCCTTGCCCGCCTTGAACGATTTCGCTGGTCGGCGCTCGCTGGCGCCGTCGTCGTCATCGCGGGCATCTCCATCCTCAGTGGGGCGAGCGCGGCGCACGTCGCTCCCCTGCCGCGGGTGGGCGCCGTCCTCGTTGCCTGTGTGGGCTCCGCCCTGGGGGCCGTGGTAGTGAAGGCATTCCCTCGCAGCCACCCTCTTGCCACCAACGCCGTCGGCTTCGTCGTCGCGTTCGTGCTGCTCCTCATGGCCTCCGCCTTGATGGGCGAGGCCTGGACGCTGCCGTCGAGCCACGCCAGCACCCTCGCCTTCGCCTACCTGGTGGCAAGCTCGCTGGTCCTCTTCCCGCTGGCCGTGTGGGTCATCGGCGAGTGGACCGCCTCGGCGAGCGCCTACGCCCTCGTCCTCTCGCCGCTCGTGACGCTCCCCGTGGCGGCCTGGCTTCTCGACGAACCCGTCGGGGGGCGGTTCCTTGTCGCAGCCGCCCTCGTGGCCGCCGGCGTCTACCTGGGCGCCCTTTGGCGGCCGAAAAAGGCCCATGCAACTCCTCAACCCAAGGCGTCGGCCTCGCGCTGAGCGACCGGTGGGCGCGGCCCGGGGCGGCGCCGGGGCCACAGGACGACGGCGGCCACGCCCATCACCAACACCA
>JAXDQQ010000080.1:0-3516 GCA_034667805.1 Thermoplasmata archaeon
CGAGGGCGACGCCGTCGCGGCTCCACGCCTTGACGCAGCCCAGGTCAGGCTTGTCGGTGGCGAGCTGGGGCCCGCCCTTGATCTGGATGACCTTGGCGCGGATGAGGTCCCCGCCGCGGTACTCGTCGTCGACGTACTTGACGAAGCGGGCGTCGATCTTGGAGGCGTGCAGGGTGCCTTCGAGGGACTGCAGGAGGCTGCGGCCTTCCTTTCCGCGCACGGCGAGGATCTTGACGGAGGCCAGGGCCTCGGGTTTGATGTAGGTGATCTGGCCCACGACGATGTCGCCGCGCTCGATGGCCGCCACGCCCTTGCCGGCGGGCCGGACGGACACGGCGAGGGTCTCGGGGTCGATGTGCTGGACACCGAAGACGGCGGCCCGGATCTGGGTGCCGTCGTCGTAGGTGCCGGGGCCGGGCAGCAGCTCCTCGCTGTACGCAAGTGGCGTGCCTGGCTCCAGGATGGCGCCCTGGGGGGCCTGGGAAGGCTCTGGGGAGCCCTCCTGGGCGCCGTGGGGCCTGGATTGGGTGGTCTTCTCCATGCGTCGGCCACAAGGGCCTGCTTCAAAAGGCTGGGGGCCGGCGCACCTAGTATTCTTAGCCATTCTAGAAAACGGCCAAATAGTAACTCGGTGCACAAGCGGGTTCCGGAGGCAACAAATGCTCAGCAAGGACAAAGGCCCGGACCTGGAGGACGCCCTTCAGCAATTGGGAGCAAAGCGCATCGAGGCCACCCTGGTGGCATCGCTGGCGCTCGACGGAGCCCTCGGAACCAGGGAGATCGTCGAACGCACCGGACTGCGCCAGCCCGAGGTCTCGGTCGGGATGCAGGTCCTGCGCAGCCGCCACTGGGTGGAGGCCGAGGCCGTGCCACGCGCCGGCAAGGGCCGCCCCATGCACCGCTACCGCCTCGTGGCGCAGCCGGCCGACATGCTGGCCTACTACGAGTCCGAGGGCCGCCGCACCATCGACCGCTTCAACTCGGCCATGACGACGGTCCGCCGCTACTTCCAGTCGGCCCCGTCGGCGTCGCGCCCCAGCCACGCCGCTGCGTCCGCCTAGGCTCCGCCATCAAGCGCGCTTGACGGTGCGCACGCCGTCTTCCGTCCCGACCAGGACGGATTCGCAGAGCCCGAGGAACAGCCCGCAGGCCAGTACGCCTGGCATCGTCTCGATGGCCTGCTCGATGGCCTCCGGGTACTCGATGCGGGCGAACTTGGCGTCCACGACGAGGTGGCCGTTGTCGGTGAGGAACGGCTTGCCGTCGACCTCGCGGACCTTTGCAGTCGCTCCGAGCTCCTGCAGGCGCCGCATCAGGGGCGCCTTGGCGATGGCGATGCATTCGATGGGAAGCGGGAACGTCGAGCCGAGCTCCTTGACCTGCTTGCCCTCGTCGGCGACGACGACCATGCGCTTCGACGCCTTGGCCACGATCTTCTCGCGCGTCAAGGCGCCGCCGCCGCCTTTGATGAGCCGCAGCTGCGCGTCGAACTCGTCGGCGCCGTCGACGGTGAGGTCGACGACGGCCTTCTCGTCGAGGCTGGTGAGCGGGATGCCCAAGGAGCGCGCCAGCTTCGCGGACGACTCGCTCGTCGGGATGCCTTGGACCTTGAGGCCTGCGGCGACGCGCTTGCCGAGCGCCTCGATGAAGTAGCGCACCGTGGAGCCGGTGCCGAGCCCGACGACCATGCCGTCCTGCACCAGTTCGGCGGCGGCCTCGCCGGCCTTGCGCTTGAGGGCCTCGCGGTCCGCCACGCCGGAGCGAACGGGCCCTTGCACAAAACCCCCTCGCCCCGACCGGCCCGCCCCGGCAGGCTCATGCGGGGCCTCGCTCCCTTCCGGTCATGCGCCTCCCCCTGGCCGTCTTGCTCGCCGTGCTCCTCGTGGCGGGTTGCTTCGGCGGCGGCCCCGACGAGGACGATGGCGACGGGATGACCGCCGTCTCGCCGGACGGCTACTCCGTCGACTGCTCCATCGGCTCAAGCGACTGGGATGAGCCCTGCCTGGCCTGGTCGAGCCGCAACGAGTCGCCGTCCAAGACGGAGATCGACATCGCCGTCAACCCGACCGACCCGCTCAACGTCTTCGTCGCCTCGAAGGACCTCGACCCCGTGGCCAGCCCCTGCGTCTGGTCGGTCGGCCAGGTGACGCACGACGGCGGCCACTCGTGGTCCACCATCTACGTCGGCGGGCCGCAGGCGGAACGCGGACCGACGAGCCCGCTCTTCGGCTGGGCGTGCATCACCGACCCCATCCTGCAGTTCTCGACGGACGGGACGCTGCACTACTCGCTGCAGGCTTACAACTACCTCGACGTCGAGGGCGCCTACCCCGGCGGCGTCGGTCTGCCCGTCTCGCCCGAGGGCGGCAACATGTACCACGCCTCGTCCGCCGACGGAGGCGACTCGTTCCCTAGCATCAAGCTCATGCACGCCGGCGACGCCGGGGCCGTGTACCACGACTACATGCGCATGGCGGTGAACCCCGAGACGGGGACCGTCTTCACGCTGTGGAACCAGATCACGGGCGGGGCCACCGTCTTCCCGGTCCTCGTCGCCGTGGACTCCGACGGCGTCGTCCGGCCGCCGGTCTACTTCGCCACGCCGCAGGCTCCCGGCGACATCGGCCTCAACTCCATCGCGGGCGCCCCCGACGGCACCGTGCACGCCCTGTTCACCGGCGTCGGCCTCGTCACGGCCTCGGCGGAGCAGGTCTACCGCTCCGAATCGACCGACGACGGCATGACGTTCTCGCTGCCGACGCCACAGTTCGAGTTCACGCCGATGCAGGACATCCCCGACGTGCAGTTCCGCTCGGGCAGCAGCGTCGAGGTCGCCGCCGACACGTCCAGCAGCGCGCACAAGGGATGCCTGTACACGGTGTTCCCGGACGGCTCCGACGACGTCGGCGACATCCTGGCGCGCAGCAGCTGCGACGGCGGCTCGACCTGGTCGGACCCCGTCTTGGTCTCCAACGGGCCGCACGACGGGGCGCAATTCTTCCCGCGCGTCTCGGTCGACGGCCGCGGCACCGTGCACGTCGTGTACCTCACCCAGGCCCACGACCCGGGCCACCGCCTGCTCGACGCCGAATGGGCCCACAGCACCGACGGCGGGGCCACCTGGACGGTCGAGCGGCTGACCACCGTGCATTCGGACGGCGACCTCGGCGTCCACCAGGACGGCTTCCCGTTCTACGGCGACTACATCGGCATCTCGTCCGCCGGCGACCACACGTACATGGGCTTCCCCGTCACGGTCACGGGGAAAGCAGAGATCGCAGTGGCGCACGTGATGGCGTCGTAGGACCCGAGCCTCTGGAGGGCCCGTTCGGTTCCCCGAACAAGGTTGAACCTCGTTCCGTCGTCGGCGTCGTGGGCGTGGGCGCGTTCTTCGGCTTGGCCGTCATGGTTTTACGACGCCCTGGAACAGGGATTCCGCGAATGGCTCGAATGACGTCAAGTCGTCGCTTCGTTGCGATTCGCGCAATCCCTGTTTGGACGTGGTCGGCGCCGGCG
>JAXDQQ010000081.1:0-7801 GCA_034667805.1 Thermoplasmata archaeon
ACGCCCAAACAGGGATTGCGCGAATCGCAACGAAGCGACGACTTGAGGTCATTCGAGGCATTCGCGGAATCCCTGTTCCAGGGCGTCGCAAATCCATGAGGCCCGCCGAAGCCGACGCCCACGACGCCGCCGGTGGCGGAAGGAGGTGTATCCTCGCGCGGGGAATCGAACGGGCCCTGCCGTCCGACCGCAACCCCAAAACCCTGCCAGTCTCTGCCGTGCGCGTGCCGGTCACCAACGAGCAAGTGGCCCGCATCCTCTACGAGAGGGCGGACGCCCTGGCGCTGGAGGGCGCCAACGAGTTCCGCGTCCGCGCCTACCGCAAGGCCGCCCGCTCCATCGAAGGGCTCGGCAAGTCGGTCGCCACCCTCGTGGCCATGGGCAAGGACCTCACCGAGATCCCTGGCGTCGGCGAGGGCCTCGCCGAGACCGTGAAGGCCATCGTCAAGGACGGCGTCGCCCCCGCATCCAAGGGCAGGCCCTCGAAGCCTGTGCCCAAGGGCGCGGCGGAGCTCATGGGCCTGCAAGGGCTAGGCCCGAAGCGCGCCCGCCAACTCGCCGAGGCCGGCATCACCACGCGCGCCGAGCTGGAGGCCGCGGCGAGCGAAGGCAAGCTGCGCGCGATGCCGGGCTTCGGCGAGACCCTGGAGGCGAGCCTGCTGGAGGGGTTGCGAAACCAGCCGAAAGGGCCCGAGCGGCGCCGCATCCGCCCCATCCTGGTGACGCTCGTCGAGCGCCTGCGCTCGACCATCGCCTCCGCGCCCGGCATCGAGGCCGTCGAGTCCGCGGGGAGCAACCGGCGCTTGCGCGACACCATCGCGGACCTCGACTTCGTGGCGGTCGGCGACGAGAAGGCCGCCCAGGCCGCGATGGACAGGCTGGCGGACCACCTCGAGGTGGGGCAGGTGCTCAACCGCGGGCCGACGAAGATGTCAGTACGCCTGACGAAGGGTATGCAGGTGGACCTGCGCGTCGTGCCGCCGGAATCGTTCGGCGCCGCGATGGTCTACTTCACCGGCAGCAAGGACCACAACGTCGCATTGCGCGCCCTTGCCATCAAGAAGGACTGGAAGCTCAACGAGTACGGCCTCTTCGACGGCGCGAGGCGCATCGCCGGAAAGACCGAGGCTGACGTGTACGAAGCGCTCGGACTGCCGCTCATCCCCCCGGAACTGCGCGAGGACCGCGGCGAGGTGCAGGCTGCTTTGGCCGGGACGCTTCCCAATCTGGTGACGAAGGCGGACCTCCAAGGCGACCTGCACACGCACACCAACGCCACCGACGGTCGAAGTTCCTTGGAATCCATGGCGAAGGCCGCCATCAAGCGCGGGTTGCGCTACATCGCGGTGACCGACCACACGCCGCGCACGGCGATCGCCGGGGGGATGCCGTGGGCGCGCTTCCAGCAGCAGTTCAAGCTCGTGGACAAGCTCAACAAGGGATACGAAGCCGAAGGCGTGGACTTCCGCATCCTCAAGGGTGCGGAGGTGGACATCCTCAAGGACGGCAAGCTCGACCTGCCCGCAAAGGCGTTCGACGAGCTCGAGGTCGTCGTCGCGTCCCTCCATTTCCGCGAGAAGCACTCGCCCGAGGAGCTGACGAAGCGGGTCCTCAAGGCCATGGGCACCGGCCACGCGCACATCCTTGGCCACCCGTCCGGACGCCTGCTAGGCAAACGGGAACCCATCGAGCACGACTGGACGACGCTCATCGACGCGGCGAAGGACCAGGGCTGGGCGTTCGAGATCGATGGCTCGCCTTGGCGGCAGGACCTGTGGGACACCATCGTCCACCACTGCAAGAAGTCGGGCGTCCGCGTCTCCATCGACTCCGACGCCCACGCCACCGGAGAACTGGCCTACCAGCAGTGGGCATTGGACCAGGCGCGGCGCGGCTGGATGGAGAAGGACGACGTGCTCAACACGCGCATCGCGAAGGACCTGCTCAAACTGCTCTCATGACCGGATGGGCATCGCGTCTTGCGGCTGCCCTACCCGCTGGTCCGCAGCCCGTTGCCCGAATTCATCCAGGCTTGAACGTCCGCGTCGTCGCCACCGCCGCGTGCCATTGCTCCATCCGTCGCGCCGCATCGGCCTTGCGCATCTTCGGCGTGAATTCCGTCTCGCGTTCGCTGCCGCCCTTGAGGTCCTTCATCGTCCACGCGTCGACCGCGAGGCCGGCGAGGAGGCCGGCGCCCATGGCCGTCGTCTCGATGTTGGCGGGCCGGACGACGGGCCGCTGCAGAAGGTCCGCCTGCATCTGCAGCAGCGGCTTCGATTTCGCGGCGCCGCCATCGACGCGCAGGCGCGGCACGGGCGTGCCGGAGTCCTTCTCCATCGCGAGGATGACGTCGGTGGCCTGGAACGCGATGGACTCGAGCACGGCGCGCGCCAGGTGGCGGCGGTCCGTCCCGCGCGTGAGTCCGACGAGCGCCCCGCGCGCCTCCGGGTCCCAGTGCGGTGCGCCGAGCCCGGTGAAGGCGGGGACGAGGAACACGCCGCCCGAATCCTTGACCTTGACGGCCAAGGCGTCGACGTCGGAGGCCTTCTTGACCAGACGCAAGGCGTCGCGGAGCCACTGGATGGCCGCGCCCGCCACGAAGACCGAGCCCTCCAGCGCGAACTGCGCCCGCTTGTCCACCTGGGCGGCACGGGTCGTCAGAAGGCCATGCTTGCTCGCGACGGGCTTTCCTCCAGTGTGCTGCAGCGCGAAGCAGCCGGTGCCGTAGGTGTTCTTCGCCTCGCCGGCCGTGAAGCAATGGTTGCCGAAGAGCGCCGCCTGCTGGTCTCCCACGAGCGAAGCCACCGGGACGTCGGTCGCCCACAGGTCGCCGGTCGAGCCGAAGGCGTGGCTCGACGGGACCACCTCCGGGAGGACGCCCTCGGGCACGCCGAAGAGGCCGAGGAGCTCGGCGTCCCAGGTTCCACTGCGGATGTCCCAGAGCAAGGTGCGGCTGGCGTTCGTCGGATCGGTGACGTGCCGCCCGGTGAGGTTGAAGGCGAGCCAGGAGTCGATCGTGCCGAACGCCAGGCGGCCGGCCGCGGCGCGATCCTTGAGGCGACGGTCCCGCAGGAGCCATTCCAGTTTCGTGGCGGAGAAGTAGGGGTCGATGACGAGCCCAGTGCGGCGGCGAACCTCGTCCTCCCACTGCGGCTTGAGCTCGCGGCAGCGGGCGGCGGTCCGGCGGTCCCATAGCACGGTGGTCTCGCGCTGGTTGGCGATGCCGACGGCGGCGACCTGCCGATGCTGGACCTTGGCGTCCTTGAGGGCGGCGCCCATCGAAGCGAGCGTTGCCTTCCAGACGTCCTCGGCGTCCTGCTCCACCCAGCCCGGCTTCGGGTAGCGGCATGCGATCTCGCGGTACGCTCGGCCCACGACGCGCCGCGAACCGTCGAGCACGAGGACGGTGACCCCGGTGGTGCCCTCGTCGATGGCCAGGACGTGACTGGGCACGCCGCGTGAAACCGTGCGGAGACTGAAAACGCTGCGCTGACGACCTCTCGCGAACATGGGGGAGGGCCCGTTCGATGCCCCGGACAAGGTGGAACCTCTTTCCGCCGTCGGCGTCGTCGGCGTGGGCGCGATCCACGATTTGGCCCCCATGGAAGTGCAGGCTGGCGGCGCGGGGCGCCGCCCGGCGCGCTCCGCGCGCCGATTCTGCATCTTGTGGGACTAGAAGCCGCCGCTGTCGGCGGAGGAACATGATAGTTGGGCATGACCAGGAACGGCGCCGCAGCCGGGTTCCGGCCCGATTCTCGCCAGCTGACGCCCTCAACCTTTTGTCGCCCCCCCGCGTCGCGCGCGCGTGCCCCTCTTCGCAGGGAAGCTTCTCCTGGCCGACGCGGCCGTCGAGGGCTACCTCGAATCAGAAGGGGGCCGCGTGGTCGACTGGGGCGAAGGCAAGCCGCCGCGCCGGCCCGACGCGACGGGCTGGATCGTCCCCGCTCCGGTGAACGCGCACACGCACGTCGCCGACGCGTTCCTGCGTGACCGGCCTGGCAAGCCGGGGACGGTGGCGGAACTCGTCGGACCCGGCGGCTGGAAACAGCAGCACCTCGCGGCCGCCTCCGCCGACGAGGTCCGCGTCGGCGTCGAGCGCTACGTCGGCGAGATGGCCGCTCTGGGCATGTCGCGCTTCATCGACTTCCGCGAAGGCGGCCTCGCCGGCGTCCGCCTGCTGCGCTCCTTCGCCGCCGAGTTGCCGGCGCAGCCGGTCATCCTCGCCCGGCCCGCCGTCAACGGCACGTTCGACGACGCCGAGGCGAAGGCCCTCCTCGCCGAGGCGGACGGCATCGGCCTCTCCGCGCTGCGCGACTTCAAGGACCCCTCGGACGCCGAGGCCTGGGCGCATGCCTGCCACCGCGCGCGCAAGCCCTTCGCGCTGCACGTGAGCGAGGCGAAGCGCGAGGACATGGAGGCCGTCCTGGCGCTCGAGCCGACGTTCCTCGTCCACGCCACGCAGGCCACGAAGGCCGACCTCGAGGCCGTGGCCGACGCCGACGTGCCGGTCGTCGTCTGCCCGCGCAGCAACGCGCACTACGGCCACAAGACGCCGCTCGACCGCATGCTCGCGGCCGGCGTCACGCTCGCCGTCGGCACGGACAACGGCATGCTGCAGGACGGCAACCTGCTCTCCGAGCTCGCGCTGCTGAAGGCGTGGTTCCCGCAGGTGCAGCTCGAAGGCCTCCTGCGCAAAGCGACGTGGAACGGCCGCGCCATCGCCCGGCTTCCGCCGGCCTTGCCGCCGAAGACGGGAAAGCCGCTCGACGTGGTCGTGCTGCCTCTGCAACCCTTGCCCGCGCCGCCGCCAACGCGCCCCGCGTTCGCGCCGGTGCCGGCCCCGCGGACGCCCCTCAAGGACGGCGAGGGCGCCTGACGCTGCCGCTGCGCGGGCTCGGGGAGACGGCGCGCTCGCCGGGCTGGCACGGCTTCGGCTCCATCGACCTCGTCTCGAGCACGCCGTTCTGGGACGAGGGTGACCTCCCCTTCGAGCTGCACGGCGGCGGCGCGGTCGTGCGACTGGAGCCCGCCGAAGGGTTCGCCAAGAAGTCGCTGGCCCTCTCGCACGACGAGCTCCTGCTGGTCCTCGACTGCCCCGACGCGCCGGGCTGGCTCGTCCCCTCGGCCATCGTCGCCGATTGGATGGCGCGCAACGTCGCCTGCGCCGCGCTCGACGACCTGCTGCTCTCGCACCCGCTCTACGCCTACGCCACCCGCGTCGACCGGCAGGGGCGCAGCCGCATCGGGACGGGCCGGCTGGCTCATTGGGCGCCGGGGATCCCGACGGTCGCCTCGCTCATGGCGCCGGAATGGCTGCCGCGCGACGCCGACGCGCCGAAGGTCAACCGCGACCGGGCGATGCACGTCGCCGCGCTGCAGGACCTGCTGGCTTCCATCGACGCCGAGTTCGGCCTCCTCGAAGTCGAGGTGGGCTCGCGCTTCGGGCCGCCCAAGGCTCCGCAGGCACAGCTCTAGGTCGACGCGGCACCTGCAGGAGGTACCGCAGAGGGCGCAGAGAACGCCGAGCGACTCTGCGGCCTCTGCGCTCTCTGCGGCTTGCCTGCTCGGCCGGCGGCTAGTGCGTCTCCATCCACGCCACCAGCCGCTCGAGCTGCGGCCGCCGCTCGGACCTTGGGAGCCGCACGCGTCGCCCATGGCCTGGCAGGACCCAATCGAACTCGACGTCGAGGAGACGACGCATGGACTTGGTCTGCTCGCCCCAGTCGTACCAGCAGACGTCGGGCCATGCCTCCAACTGGTTGGCCTCGTCGTCCCATGCCAGGTGGTCGCCCGTGAAGAGGAACGACTCGTCCGCCCCCTCGACGAGGTAGCAGACGTGGCCGGGCGTGTGGCCGGGCACGGGGATGGCCGTCACCCGGGGCGCGACCTCGATGGGGTCGAGACCTGCTAGAGGCACTTCGACGGGGCCGCCGGGGACGGGGGCGTCGTCCTGGTGCAGCACGCGCTTGGCGCCGAAGTGCTTGGCGAACTTGTCGTGGTCCGCGACGTCGTCGCGGTGCGTCAGCAGGATCCAGTCGACGCCGCCGAGTTCCTCCAACCGCTTGACCAACGGCGCCGCGAACCGCGGAGAATCCACGAGCAGGTTGCCGCCCGGCAGGCGCACGAAGTAAGGGGTGGCCGCGAAGCTGTCTGGACTATGGTAGCCGCAATGGGACACCTCGCCGGCGACCGGGACCGGGAACTCACGGGCCGCCTGCGCCATGCCGGGCGACGCGATGGAGGCGGTCGGGCAGGCGACGGCGGCGCGCGCGGCTCGGGCCTGTTCGTCAGGAGCCATCGGCTGGTGGACGACCGCGCTTTGCCGCCCCTTGCGCGCGAAGGTCTCCGGCGCCATCCAGCGGCAGGTGTCGCAGTCGATGCACGAGGAATCGACGAAGACCGGGCCCGCCACGTTCTCCGGGCGGCGGAGATCGGCGCGGGCCATGCCGGCCCAGCCGGCGGGCGGCGGAAAAACCAACGGTCATGGGCAGGCGCGACCGCGCGGCGCGGACCTGAAAGGAGGCGACGGCGGACCGCCGCCCTGAAGTCCCACCTTCCTTTTGCGACCGCGATGAAGGAGGGCTGGCGGACCGTCTGGATCCTGTCGCTGACCAGCCTGCTCGCCGACGTCTCGGGCGAGATGATGGTGGCGGTGCTGCCGCTCTTGCTGGTCGGCCAAGGCGCCACCGGCCTGGCCGTCGGCCTGTTCGGGGCCGTCTCCGAGGTCGTGGGCAACCTGACGAAATGGCTGGGCGGCCGCCTGGGCGACCGCGTCAAGCATCCGCGCCTCCTGGTCGTCGGCGGCTACGCCGGCGCCGGCGCCGCCCGGGTGGGAATCGCCCTCGCCTCGACGTGGTGGGGCTCGATGATCTGGCGCAGCGCCGACCGCGTCGGCAAGGGCCTGCGCACGGCGCCTCGCGACGCCATCCTCTCAGCGGCGGCGCCCGAGGGCGAGAAGGGACGCGCCTTCGGCTTACACCGCACCGCCGACACGACTGGCGCCTTCGTCGGCGTGCTGGGGGCCCTCGCCCTCCTCGCCTTGACGGGCCTCTCGGCGGGCGACATCGTCCTCGTGGCCGCCGTGGTCGGGGTGGCCGCGACCATTCCCCTTCTCTTCCTCCGCGAGCCAAAAGTGAAGCCGAAGGACCTCCCGAAGGCCACGCCACGGGCCCCCGGTTTCGGCGTGTTCGTCGCCGTCTCCTGCTTGTTCGCCGCCGGGCAGGCCAGCGTCCTCTTCTTCCTGCTGCGCGCCGGCGGCTCGACGCGCGAGGGCATCCTCGGCGCCGTGGCCTGGTACCTCCTGTTCAACGCCGTCTACGCCGTCGCCTCGTACCCGCTCGGCCTCCTTTCCGACCGGAGAGGGAAACCCTTCGTCCTCGGCATCGGCTTCGCCCTGACCGCCTTGGCGCAGGGGTTGTTCATCCCGGCCCCCACGCCGCTGACCCTGGCAGGCGGCTTCGTCCTGCTCGGCTTGTCGTGGGCTGCGACGGATGCGACCGGCCGCGCCCTCGCCGCCGACCTCGCCGGCTCGAAGGCCTCGACAAACCTCGGCCTCTACCACGCGGCCATCGGCCTGGCGGCGCTCGCCGGCGCCGTGAGCGGAGGGCTGTTGTGGGACCTCCAAGGCCCGGCGTCGCTGTTCCTCCTGGCCGCCGGCCTCGCCGCCGCGGCCGCCCTGGCTTGGCCCCTCGTGGTGCGCCGCATCGGCGCGCCGCAGGGCTCGCGCCATGCCAAGCATTAGGAGCCCCACGCCGTCCCGAGCGCAGTGAGCACCCAGCGCGAGGGCATCTCCGGCCGCCAC
>JAXDQQ010000082.1:0-3874 GCA_034667805.1 Thermoplasmata archaeon
GGGGCCGCGATGGCGGTGCATCGAAAGCTGGGATACGGTTTCCTGGAGGCCGTGTATCAGGAGGCCCTCGCCGTCCGATTCGAATTGGACGGCATCCCGTTCCAACGTGAGATGCCGTTCGAGATCGAGTTCGAGGGCAGACGCCTTGCCACTCGGTACAGGGCGGATTTCGTTTGTTACGGTGAGGTCCTCGTCGAGCTGAAAGCCCAAGTCGGTGTTGGCCTACCGGAGTCCTCCCAGGTCGTGAACTACCTCCGGGCGTCCGGCTTGGATGTCGGCCTGCTGGTGAATTTCGGACTCCCTTCCCTGGAGCACCGGCGCTACGTATTCACGCACAAGCGCTCGACAGAATCTGCGAAATTACGGGGAACGCCGGCTTGGCGACGCAAGGATGAGCCAAGCCTGGCTTCCCCAGGTTCTGCGTAATCTGCGTTCCCGCCTGCAGCGGCTGCGGGAACGACGTTACGCGGTGATTGGCTCTTCTTCCTCTTGCGACTTGGGCGTGGCGACGACCTTGTCCGGGAAGTTGTTGAGGATGATGATGTCGCCGACCGACGCGACCCAGCGGTAGGGCACGGCGACGTTGTGGCCGCCCTCGACCAGCTTGGGCGACGTGCGCGTCAGCAAAAGCGATCCGACGCGGCGGTTGGGCAGGTCCAGAATCACGTTCTGGACGACGCCGACGTAGCGGCCCCCGTACGTGTAGACCGGGAGGTTGATGAAAGAAGTGACCTCAGCGTCCAATTCGCATCCCTAGATGGGCCACTCTTTTCCTCCTTAAACGCTTTCTGAAGCGGATTGGCGGCGCCTCCTGTTGGCTCCGGCCGGACCCGCGCTCCGGCCCTGAAGCCATTTCGGCTGCAAATCCAGGCAAAACCCGCCCCGATGGAGCTAACCCATCCACAATCCGCCGTTGACGTGCAGGACCTGCCCGGTGACGTACCGGGAATCCTCGCCGGCCAGGAACGACACCGCCCCCGCCACGTCCTCCGGCCGGCCAAGGCGGGCCAACGGCACCTCTTCGGCGCGCAGCTTGCGCTTGGCCGGGGGGTCGTCGGCCAGGATGGCGGTGTCGACGTAGCCCGGGGCCACGGCGTTGACCCGCACCTTGGGCGCCAACTCCAGGGCCAGCGACTTGGCCAAGCCGAGGAGGCCGGCCTTGGAGGCGGCGTAGTGCGCTCCGTGCCTCGATCCGCGCACCGCGGCGATGCTGGAGACGAAGACGATGGAGGCGTCGCGCGCCAGGTGGTCCAGGAGCAGGTGCGTGAGGACGGCGGGCGCGTCGAGGTCCACCAGGCGCGTGGCGACCCACGCCGTTCCCGTCATGTCCTCGAACTTGCGGCGCTCGTACACTCCGGCGTTGTGGACGACGCAGTCGAGGCGCGGGAAGGTGCGCGTGGCCTCCGACACCAACCATTCGAGGTCGCGCGGCGCCGACAGGTCGGCCTTGACGGCGACGGCCTTGCGCCGCAGCTTCTTCACGGCCTCGACGGTGCGGCGGGCGCCCGCCGTGTCGGTGTGGTAGTGCACGGCGACGTCGAAGCCGTCGGCGGCCAGGCGTCGCGCGACGGCGGCCCCGATGCCTTTGCTCGCTCCGGTGACGAGGGCGGCAGGCAAGTCGGTGGTGGAAGGGCGGTGAGGGTGGTTGACGCTTTCGGAGGCTGATTCAGCTACCAGAAGCGGATCGTTCCCGTCGCCGCGTACAGGCCCGTCAGGAAGCCGACGATGGAGCCTCCATTGAGGAGGGGCAACCCGGCTTGCGGGCGGCCCTTCAGGACGTAGCCCATCAGCACGGCGTATCCCACCAGGGTCCCCACGGCGGCGCCGAGGGCGGGCATGCCTTCCCAGCCAGGCTTGGCGAACTGCAGCGCGGAGACGACGAGGATGGTGGGCATGACGAGGTCGCCCAGCCCCATGAACATCGCCTCGCGCTCGCCCTTGTTCTCGGGTGCGGCGTCCTTGAACTTCGACGCCTCGGCGCGGAAGCGGTAGTGCGCCACCTTGGGGATGACGAGTAGCACGGGCAGGCGCAGGTCGATGACGGTGTCCGCCAGGCTCAGCATGTGCTTCGTCTTGTAGACGGCGATGGCGTCGTAGACGGCGAGGGCGGCAAGGAGCGCGATGACCGGCACGATGGACAGGCTGATGCCGAAGATGGCGGCCGTGCCCGAGGCGACGAGGAGGCCGACGACGTCGATGACGTACCACTCCGGGTGGAAGTAGAGCGCCAGGACAGATCCGACCCCGGCGGCGAGGGCGACCAGGTAGCCCGTCGTGGAGGGCCATCCCAGAGACTGGATGAGCACCGGATGGACGACGTACCAGATGGTGAGGCCGACGGCGCTGAGGATGATCCACCGGATGAGGCCCTTCTTTCCCCACTTGGCGATGGCCAGGATGATCGCCGTGAAGGCAAGGATCGCCACGAGGTAGTACAGCGAGTTGCCGACGTTCTCGGGGTCCTTGAACGCCTGCAGCTTCGCTGCGACGAACGGCCGCGCGAACAGGATCGCGAGCAGGATGGTGAGGACGAACGTGCCGGCCAAGATGGCTGCGGCGCGGTATTCCGCCCACGTCACCGGCAGCTCGGGCTCGGCTCCGGCGGCGGCGGTCGCGGCCGCCACCGGATGGGGGGCGGGCGTCGTGGCCATGGGGGTCGTCGAATCGGCGGCGCCCGCGGCGTCCGGTGGCTGCACAGGCCGGTCGAACCTGGCCCCGGTGAAAAGGACGCCCGCTGCGAGGCGCCGGCCCTCAGGAGGCGGAGGCCAGGAGCCCCGCCATGATGCCCGCCAGGGCGCCGCCGCACAGGAAGGGCGTGCCTGGCGTGTCGCCGCCGCGCCGCACCGCCATGGCGAGCGCCGCCAGGCCGGCCAGCAAACCGACGCATCCGGCGAGCGTGGCCACGGTCGCGCCGGGCCGCGACGGGTCGGCGGCCGCGGCCACCAGCGCGGCGGGCAGCAGCAGGTCGCCGAGCCCGAGGCTCAGGCGTCCAGGCCGGCCGACCTGCAGCGGCGCGGCCAACGCGTCGGCCGCATCAGCCACGCGGGCCATGCGCTTGCGCCGCACGGCCCAGGCGTCGTACAGGCAGACCGCCGCGACGGCCACGACGAGCACGGCGAGGCCGGCGATGGCGGCGAGCATGCCCGCGTAGCCTCCGGCCGCCAGCGCGGCCGCTGTCCAGGCAGGCGCGCCCGGTCCCCGGAGGATCCACGCCAGCGCCGCCGCGACCGCCGCGCCGCCGAGCCAGGCGCCAAGGCGGCCGTCGTCGACGATGAGCGGGGCGAGGCAGAGCAGGAGCCCGAAGGCGATGGCGGCGAGCATGAACCAGCGGACGGCCCGCCGGGCGTCCTTGCGCGCCAGCCAGACGAGGAGGGCGCCGACCAGGCCGATGGCGGCGACCAAGGCGGCCGCGGTGGCGGCGCCGACCTGGGCCGCCTCGACGCCGCCCGAGGGGGCGAGGGCGCCGAGGTCCCAGAACGGCTGCGCGGCCCACAGGGCGGCGGCGACGGCCGCCAACAGGAGGATGGCGACTGGCCAGGTGCCACGCACGGGTGCCCGAACGGGGCCACGGATTTCACGGATTGCACGGAGCCTCGTTGGCAGCTCGGCAACGGTTTCCGTGGAATCCGTGCAATCCGTGGCTCGTCGGGTCGGCGTCGGCTACTTCCAGAGGCCGGCGTCGGCCTTCTTGACCTTGCGCCGCATGCTCTCGAGGAAGCCGTACACGCTGGCGTGCTCCGCTCCTCGCAGGATCATGTCGACCGCTTTCTTCGCGGTCCCCAGCTCCTCGAGCTCGCCCACGATGCCGACGGTGTGGCCGTAGATGGCGAGGTCGCAGCCGGTCTGCTCCTCGATGATGCGTCGGGTCTTGCCC
>JAXDQQ010000083.1:0-4161 GCA_034667805.1 Thermoplasmata archaeon
GCCCTCGGGGACCTTGTACCAGAAGAAGGAGTCGAGGAACCCCTCGTTGCGCCACAGCAGCTGGTGCTGGCCCGACTGGATGACCGTGAACCCGGCGGCGCTCTCGTTGGCGAACATCGACTGGATCGTCTGCGCCCGCCCATTCTCAACACGCACCACCCTGTAATGCAGCGGCGCCGAGCCGTTGACCACCCAATCCCACTGGACTTCCTTGCCGGACGACCAAGCGTACTCCAGGCCGAGGCCCCAGCCGGGCTGCAGCCGCGCGCTGGCCCAGCCGGGCTCCGCCACGTCGCGGCCGCGCCACTCGGGCGGCAGCTGGCGCCCGCCATTGCCGCCGCAGCCGGCCAGGGCGAGCGCCACCAGCAGGAGGCCGCACAGCAGGGGCGCCGCGCGCAGGGTCTGCACGCCCGCGCGACCGCCGGCGCGGCTTTGGCCTTTGTCGCGCTCGGCCCGCCGTGGTCCCGGCCTGGGCATGGTGCTGGCTCGCCGCCGCGAGCGTGGTCGGCTTCGCCGCCGCCGTCGCCGACAAGCGGCGGGCCCGGCGCGGGGCGGGACGCCTGCCGGAGGCCGCGTTCCACGCGCTGGCCCTGCTGGGAGGCTGGCCCGGCGAGGCCCTTGCCTTCGCGCTGGTCCGCCACAAGACGCGCAAGCCACGGTTTCTCGTCCCGTTCTGGCTCTGCGCCGTGGCCAACGTGGCCTTCGTGGCGTGGGCGTGGCGTGGGATGCCTGGTCTCCCAGGGTAATACCTCCCAGGGTAGCACCTTCAAGTCGGGTGCACCGGTGCGAGCCGCGTGGCCAAGGCTGCCTCGCGGCGCACGACCGGTTCCCGGACGGACCGGGCGGATTCGCCAGACGTCCAGGCGGCGGACTCGCCGCATCCTTACCGCCTCACCCGCGTCGGCGTCCGCGGTGTCAAGAAACCGGTCACCGTGCATCGCCCGGGGCAGAAGGCCTCCGCCGTCGTCGCGACCTTCGACCTCTTCGTCGACCTGCCCAAGACGCAGAAGGGCACGCACATGAGCCGCAACCTCGAGGCGCTCGCCGACATCCTCGACGACGAGGTCGCCAAGGAGGCGCCGAGCCTGGAGAACCTGTGCCGCCGCCTGGCCCTCCGGCTCCTGGAGAAGCACGACTACGCCAGCCACGCCCACATCAAGGCCGAGGCCGACTACTTCCTCACGCGCAAGAACCCGGGGGGCAAGCCGAGCGTGGAGAACTACCGGCTGCTGGCGGAGGCGGAGGCGTTCCGCGGCAAGGGAACGGCGAAGCCGCGCACGTCGCGCCGCGTCGGAGTCCAGGTCGTCGGCATGTCGGCCTGCCCATGCGCCATGGAGACCGTGCGCCACAAGCTCGCCGGCGAAGGCCATCGGCTTTCGGCGGCGTTGCCGTTCATCACGCACAACCAGCGCAACCGCGTCACGTTGGCCATCGAGGTGCCCGGCGAGGCCGACATCGAGGCGGCCGACCTCGTCCAGGTCTGCGAGGACTCCCTCTCGGCCCCGACGTTCGAGCTGCTCAAGCGCGGCGACGAAGGCGACCTCGTGCTGCAGGCGCACCACAACCCGCGCTTCGTCGAGGACGTCGTGCGAGAGGTGCTGCACAAGGCCGCTGCCCGCTACCGCGCGCTCGGCGAGGACATCCGCGTCTTCGTCTCTTCGGAGGCCGAGGAGTCGATCCACAAGCACAACGCCTACGCCGAACGCACCACGACGTTTGGTGACCTATGACGGATGCCACCGATTCCCGCCGGATGAAGCGGATCGCCGCGCCGCGCCGCCCCGCGCAGATGAGGGTCGAAGGGTCAGCGGGCGAACCGAAGCTCAAGCCAACGGCAACCGCTCCGGCCAAGACCGCGAAGAGGAAATCTGCTTCATCCGGCGGCAAATCCGACCAACCACGGTTCACCGTCTTCCTCGACCGCGACGGCGTCTTCAACGTCAACCCCAAGGTCGGCCTGCGCTTCTACCGCAACCTGCGCTGGCTCCCCGGCGCCCGCGAGGCCTTCGCCCGCCTCAACGAGCCCGGCATTCAGACCAGCCTCGCCACGAACCAGCCCTGGGTCGGCCTGCTCACCGCGACGCCTGGCATGATCCATCGCCTGCACGCGCAGTTCAAGGCCGAGCTCGAGTCGCACGGCGGCCGGCTCGACCACATCGAGGCCGCCTTCGCCCACCCGCTCTTGATGCACCGCCGCACGAAGCCCAAACCGGGGATGCTGGAGGATGGCGCCGCCGCCTTCGCGTCCGAGGGCCGCTTCGTCGACAAGCGCCGCGCCGTCATGGTCGGCGACAAGGTCAAGGACGCCCAGGCCGCCGCCGGCTTCGGCGTGCCCGCCATCCTGCTCGCCACCACCTACGACGCCGCGACCCTGGAGGAGAAGGCGCGCCGTAAGGGCGTCCCGTACGCCGCCATCGTCCCCGACCTCGCGACAGCCGTCGATCTCATCCTGTCGTGGGCCGCGGCCTGACCTCGCCGCCAGCACCTTTTTTCGGCTCGGTCCCAGAAGGCGCGACTTCCGCCAACGTTTAAGCCACTGACAGGGTTGGACATGGGCGAATGCGCGTCCTCCACATCGAAGACGATGCGGGAGAGGCGCGTCTCCTGGCCGAGACGCTCAAGGCCGTGCCTTTGTCGGCGCGCTGGGAAGGGGTGCGCGCCGAGACGCTCGAGAAAGGGCTCGCGCAGGTCCGGCGCGGCGGCTTCGACGCCGTCCTCTTGGACCTCGGCCTTCCCGACAGCCAAGGCCTGCCGACGCTGCGCGCCGTGCGCGAGCTCGACCCGGACGTCCCGGTCGTCGTGCTCACCGGCCTGCACGACGAGGAGGCCGCGTTGCAGGCGCTGCGCGACGGCGCGCAGGACTACCTGGTCAAGGGGCTCTTCACCGGACCTGTCCTGGTGCGCGTGCTCAACAACAGCATCGCCCGCGCCCAGATCCAGATCCGCCTCGGCGACGCGCGCCGGCGCGTCCCCAAGACGCCGGGCGCCTGGAGCAAGGTCCGCCTCGTGCACGTCCATCCCGCCGAGCACGACAGCGCCATCAACCGCCACATCGCCTCCATCAGCGACGCCGGCGGCATGGTCGTCCTGGCGTCGTTCGAGAAGGCGGCCGACGTCGTGCGGGAACGGCTGCACCGCGCCGGCCTCAAGACGTCGGGCATCCTGTTCGTGGACGCGACCCGCCACGGGCCGCTGGCGATGGCGGGGGACGCCGGCCTCGACGACGTCGCCCTCGCCATCGAGGCGTCGTGCGACCAGCTGGGCATCCGCAGCCAGGTCGTCCTCGACCACCTCAACCCCCTGATGGAACGGCATGGCGCGCGCGAGACCGTGCGCTTCATGCAGGTCGTGGGCAACCGCATGCGCGCCCTCGGCATCAACCTCGACTTCGTCGTCGTCGACGACGCGAACGGCCGCGCCCTTTCCTCGGCCTGCGGCGGCGCCGTCGACACCGTCACCACCGCGCGGGCCCCGCTGCGCGGCGTGCCCGCCCGGTGAAGCCATGCTTGCCCGTTCGCCGACCCCAAGGGGCCTTGCCGTCAAGCGGCTGGCCACCGCGGCGGCGCTTGCCGTCCTGTTGGCGCCGGGGCTCGCGCATGCGCAGACGGCAACGGTGCCGGGGCTGGTCGCCGAGCACGGCGTGACGGTGGAGAGCACGGAACTCTCCGTCGTCGAGGGCGCCAACACGACCCGCATGACCATCGGCCGGCTATGCCCCGGCCAGAACCAGGACCTCCGGCTCATCGAGTTCGCGCCGGACGGCAACTCGTTCAAGTTCGAGGAGAAGAACGACGCCGTGCCGGTGGCGGGGGGCCAGCAGCCCTTCACCGGCTGCGCCGCCGCCTTCTACAACGTGACCTTGCCAGGGAGCGCTGGCCGCCTTCGCGTCAACTTCACCGTCGACCGCGTCGTCACGCCGGAGGCCGATTGCCCGCCCTTGCCGACCGCCTGCCCGCTGCCTGCCATCAGCATGAGCCAGGAGCTGCAGCTCGACTTCCCGGACGGGACGCACCGCATCGACCCCTACTTCGCCTCCAACAGCCCGAGCGCGGCGCCCACCGAGATCCAGCGCGAGTTCCTCCTCGCGGGCGGCGTCGAGAACCTCACCGTGCAGTGGTTCTTCCAGGACGAGGGCGTGCTGGGGCCGCAAGCCGACGTCGA
>JAXDQQ010000084.1:0-9416 GCA_034667805.1 Thermoplasmata archaeon
GCACGGCGTTCCAGATGTTCTGCAGGAACCCGAGGAATTCATCGCTCCGTAGCCGCTTGCCAGCAATGACCTGAAGGTGTTGGCCCAGGACTTCATCGGGAGCTGCGTCGAAATACCGGCAGAAGGCCTGGTTGGCCGTTCGGATGTGAAGCTTCTCGTCAAGGACGGCCAAGGGCGCGCGTCCGGTGTCGATGACGGCATCAGCGTACCCCGCTAGGTGCTCCAGCCGTGCCACCCGCTCGCGGAGTTCCTGGTTCTCCCTGCGAAGCCCGTCTGGAACGCGGGCAATTGCAGCGTCTTGGCGGACCTCCATCGTTGGAACCTTTGGCGATGATTCCCCTCCTTAAGAACCGTTCTTGGCACCAAGTTTGTCCTAGACCTCGTCAAAGAGGGGTACGTCGGCGACGTGCTCTCCACCTCCTTGATTGGCTCGGGGATGGGCTGGGGACCAGTGGTGCCCGCGTTCAACGCCTACACAACCGACAAACGCAACGGCGCGACCATGCTGTCAATCCCGATCGGCCATACCATGGACGCCCTGTGCAATGTCCTCGGTGAAGTGAATGAGTTGACGGCCACAATGACGCTCCGCCGCAGATTGGCGACCGTCGCGGGGACGAAGGACCGCCTGCCGATGACCGCCGAGGACCAAGTCGCCGTGAACGGGCCTGCTCGAAGGCGGAGCCGCGTTCTCAATGCATTATCGTGGTGGGGCCTCGCGCGGCACGAACCTGCTCTGGGAAATCAATGGCACCGACGGCGACCTGCAGCTCACCGCGGCCGGCGGCCACGCCCAGATCTTCGACATGACCGTGCGCGGCGGCAAGGGAGCACAGCCCGGCCTGGAAGCCATGCCCGTGCCGGACAAGTACCGGTGGGTGCCGCAGCAAGGCCCATCCACCAACGTCGCCCAGGCGTACGCCCGCCTTGCGCGCGACTACCGTGAAGGAACCCATTTTTGCCCGACGTTCGACGATGCCGTGACCCGTCACCGCATGCTGGATGCCATCGAGACGGCCGCGGCCACCGGCATGCGTCAAACCTTGGGTCGGAGTCCATGAGCACCGAGGTCCTCTAGCAAATCGTCGATGCGGGCGAAACGTTCGTCCCAGACGCGCTGGAACTCCGTCATGTACACGATGGCTTGCTTGAGGGGCTTGCCTTGCAGGCTGGCGTAGCGTTTCTGGCGCTCGCTGCGGCGGGCGACGAGGCCGGCGCCCTCGAGGACCTTGAGGTGCTTGGAGACGGCGGGCTGCGAGATGGGCAACGGATCGGCAAGCTCCTGGACGGTGGCGTCACCGCGCTTGAGGCGCTCCAGGATGCGGCGGCGCGTCGGGTCCGCCAACGCGTGGAAGACCAGCGTGAGCGCCTCGCTCGAGGCCTTGCTCATCGCAATCCCGGCAGGAGCTTGTCGAGGAACACGTAGCAGGCCTCGGTGCCCTCGACCCAGCCGGAGGCGAGCATCTCGTCGCGCAGGGCCTTGGTGCCGAGGTCGGCACGCAGGCTGACCTTCGTGACGCCCTTCTCCTCGGTGAAGGTGCATGTGACGGTGCTGGGGGTCACGCCGGTGTCGATGTAGGCGTAGCGGCGCGGCGCGTCGACCACGGTGTATTCGCCAGGCATGATGTGCTCCCCCCAGGCGTAGAGGAACTTCCCGCCGACGCGCAGGTCGATCTCGCAGCGCGTCATGGAGCCCGCGGTGGGGCCGTACCACTTGGGGACGAGCTTGGGGTCGGTGAAGGCGCGCCAGACGGCGGCGCGGGGGGCGCGGAACGTGCGCTCGATCTGGATCTCGGTGTCGGAGGGCAAGGTGAGGGTCGAGCCAGAGATGGCGTGCTTCGGGACCATGGGCTTTGTATAACCGTATGGCTACATAACCATTTGGTGATTGACTGAGGCTGCTGGACCTTCACGACCTGAGCAATCCGGGCCGTCACGGGATGGCCGGCGGTTCAGCGGCGTGGGATGCCCAGGCGGCGCCTTGCCTCGTCGGGGGTCTCGCGGCGACTAAACGGGGTGCGTGCTGCACGTGCCCGGATGCCAGCCACGGCGCGTTCCACGCGCTCGTCGTACTCTTCGTGCAGCTCATCCAAGAGGTGCAAGGTCTTGGCGCGCCGTCGTTCCAACGCCTTGAGCTCGCGGCGCAGGACGTCGCCTTGGGCTTTGGGCAGCCGGCCGGCAAGTCGGCGACGCACGCGGTGAGCCTCGTACTCCAGGATGCCAAGCTCCCGTTCAAGGATGGCAAGGCCGGTCAACATCCCTGGCGCTTCGCGACGGGGGCGTTGTGACAGGTCGGGATGGCCGCTGCCGTGAGGCATCCATCGTGGTTTGGTCGAAGGGGGCCAAGATGCCATTGTTCCGGGCCTCGGCCAAGAAGTCGACCGCCGGGATGCCAAACCCGAGGCCGGTGAAGGCGAGGAGGACGGCGGCGATGCGCAGCGCGGCGTCGGCGCTCAGCGTTGCTTGCCCTTCGGCCCGGACCGCGCAAGCAACGCCAGCGCGAAGGCGGCGAGCGGCGCCCAAGGGGCCATCGGCGACTCCATCGGCGCCGCCGCGGCCGGCTGGACCGTCGTCCCGTCACCCAACGTCAAGGTCCCGTTGCCGTCCAAGGAAAGGGCGTACCGTCCGCCAACGTCGGTCATGACCTCCAGGAGCAGTGGCGAAGCGCCGCCGGGAAGCACGGCGTCGAGCGTGAACGTCAGCGTGCCGTTGGCGTCCACGGGCGCGTTCGTCGGTCCATGCAACTGGTACACCCAACCCTCGGTGGAGCGCGGAAGGACCATGATGTGCTGCCCGCCAGCCGTCAGCGCCGACTTGACCGCGATGGTGAAGTTGCCTGGCGCAGCCGGCGACGCCTCGACCTGCACGTAGATGGCGGGCGACTCCAGCGGGACCGAGGTCATCAGCTCCCCTTTGCCGTCGATCTGCGTCGGGTCGGGATAGGTGGCCGCGCCATCCGTGCCGGGGACCGGGATGCCGCCGGGCGCGACGTCGCGGAGGTCGCCGTCCACGCGCGTCTCGACCTTGAACGGTCCGATCGCTTGGCCCGCGGCGAGGCCGACGGAGGCGTAGCTCACGAAGGCGCGCTGGACGTGCGTGGCCCGTTCGGCGGAGTCGATCTGGTAGAGCAGGGACTGGAAGTCGCTCTCGAGGGTCGTGCCGTCGGTCGTGGAGAGGGTGCGTTCGAGAGGGCCTGCCGGCGTCCCGATGGTGACGGTCGCCGTCCAAGCCTGCCCGGGCCGTGGGGGGCTGTTCTCCATGAGGCCGTACAGTTCCAGCCGGACGTAGAAACCGTCGCCAGCCTCGCCGGCGCCGACGGTGGCGTCGTGCGCGAAGCCGACGAAGAGGTCCTGCACGTCGTAGCCGCCGTACGACTCGATGACGTCGCTGCCCTCGTCGCTGAGCACGTGCACCTCGAGTTCCGACGCCTCGAAGACGCCGTGGGCCGTGGCTGGGCTGGGTGCCGACAGCGCCAAGGCAACCAGCGAGAGAAAGGCAAGTCGCCAGCGCATCGGGCGACGAGCCGGGCTTCCTGATTTGAGGCCTTGGGGCGCATCGGCGGATCCCGGTTGCACCAGTCCGCCCCAGCCTTCAAGCCCCGGCGCGAGGCTGCCGAAGCGTGGCCGAGGCTCGCGCTCGCTTGGACGTCCGTCCTATGCGGCCGGACGAGGCGCCGCTGGTGGTGGGCTACTTCCATGGCGCCTCGGACGCCGACCTCGACCGCATGGGCGTGGTCGAGCGCAGCCGCCTTCCCGCGGTCGCCGCCTGGACGCGGTCGCTCGAAGCAGCGCTGCGGGCGCCGGCGCGGGGGGCGTCGAGCTTCTACCTCGCGTGGCTCGTCGACGGCGTCGCCGTCGGCTACGCGGCGGTGAAGGACATCCGCTTCGGCGACCGCGCCGACCTCCATCTCCACATGTGGAGCGCCCCGCACCGGGGACAAGGGCACGGCGCACGGCTGTTCTGCCTGTCCGCCCTCGACGCCTTCGAGCGCTTCGACCTGCAGGAGATCGTCTGTGAACCCAAGGCGACGAACCCGATGCCCAACCGCATGCTGGCGAAGGTCGGCTTCCCCTTGGTGCGCACGTACGTCGGAACCTCGTCGGAGCTGAGCCGCACGACGGAGCTCAACCGGTACGACATCCGACGGGAGGTCGCCGAGGCGTTCCTGCGTCGCACCCCCTGTTGACGATGATGCTGACGCCGTATCCCCGGAGCGGGCGCCGGCCACCGATGTGGATTTAGCGGCCGCAGGGCTCCCAGGACCTCCGTGAGCCAGATCCTGTGGGCGGAGGACTCGGAGACCGACCAGCAGCTCATCCTCGCTGCTCTGCGCCAGATGCCCTACCGCCACAACGCCGACTTCGTGCTGGACGGCGTCGATCTTATGGCCCGCCTTGAGACGGACTCCCCTGGCCTCATCGTCCTTGACCTCGGCATGCCCCGCATGGGCGGAATCGAGACGCTGCAGCAGTTGCGCGCAGGCAAGCGCCGGGTCCCGGTCGTGGTGTTCACGGGCCACGACGATTCAGCGGAGGCCAAGGAATGCCTGCGTCTCGGCGCGCGCGACGTCGTGCAGAAGCCGACGGACTTCAACGAGTTCCGCAGCGCCGTCCAGCGCATCGTCCAGTACACCGTTTAGGTCTTTGTTGCTCCAAGGACCCGCTGCGGGTCAGAACCAGGCGCCGGCCGCCCTCGGGAGATGTCCGGCGTGGAAGAAGCACCCGTCGTACTGGACGGGCCGCTCGGGGTCGGTGATGGCGTGCAGGCAGGCGGCACAGCAGTTCATGGCAGGAGCCAGGAGAAAGGCGTCCGTGGTCTTGAGGACTACGCCTGGAGTGTGCAAGGACAAAGCCGGGATGCGTCGAGGCGTCGGAGGTTCCCCCGAGGGACCGTCCCTGAAGGCCCATCCCGCCGTGGGACATACCTAAGCCGTGCCAAGCCGCGCTGCGTTGTGCAGGCTTGTGGCAGTCGCCCTTGTGCTGGCACTGCCAGCGTTCGTGATGGTCCCGGCCGATGCCTCGCACGCCCAGACGGAGCCCAACGGCGACGTCGTCCAGTTCACGCAGGTCAGCGGCAACGAGTGGTGGGTCCAGGTCCGCATGGCCGGCCCCGACGGCGCCTCGGCATCGTCCGTGGGCGCCATGGACACCGGGGGCCCTTGGGTCCCGCTCCAGGCCCAGACGTGGACGAGCGACCACACGTGGTGGGCCGCGTCCTTCCACCTCGAACCCGGCCACCAGGTCCTGTTCCGCGCCTCGTTCCCCGACGGCGTGAGCAATTTCCAGAGCTGCTGGTTCGACCACCCCAGCGGCGTGGAACGTTGCAGCTCGCCGTCTCCGTCCCCTTCCCCGTCCACCTCTACCTCGCCGCCCCCCTCCCCGAGCGGCAGCGTCCTCTTCACCCAGGTCGGCGGCAACGAGTGGTGGGTCCAGGTCCGCCTCGCCGGCAGCGCCGGCCCGTCCGCCACGTCCGTCCGCGCCATGGATACGGATGGGCCGTGGATCCCGCTCCAAGCCCAGACATGGACCAGCGACCACACGTGGTGGGCGGCCTCCTTCCACCTCGAGCCCGGGCACCAGGTCCGCTTCGAGGCCACCGTCCCGGGGATGGCCGTGCAGCAGAGCTGCTGGTTCGACCACCCAAGCGGGACCGAGCGCTGCGGCTCCCAGCCTCCTTCGCCACCTCCCCCTCCGCCGCCGCCCCCGGCCTCGTCGTCGAAGGAAGCCGAGGCGTTCGGGGTCCGCACGGCGGGAGGCCGGCAGGCCGATGGCCAGGCGAGCGCGGGCGCCGCGTGGAACCTTTGGTCCAACGGCTACATCCAGGACACGTTGGACGTCGGAACCTCCGGCTCGCTTGGCGTCGTCGCGCGCGGACAGCCCCTCGGCGGCGTGTGGCCGGTCATGATGGTCTCCATCGACGGCTCCGTCACGCGCACCGTCTCCGTCTCTTCGGCGGCTTACGCCACTTACCCCGTCGCCGACCTGTCGCCTGGCACGCACACGGTCCGGATCACTTTCACCAACGACGCCTCCTCCAGCACGGAGGACCGCAACCTCATCCTCGACCGCGTCGGCGTGGCCAACGGAGGCGCGCAAGGCGGCGGCCCCTGGGTCCTCACCGCCGGCCAGACCGCGACCTGGTCGTCGGATTGGCCCGGCGGGCCGGGGCACTTCGTCGTAGACGCCGCCACCGCGCCCGACCTGAACCTGCGGCCATCGTTGCGCATCGAGTCCAACGGGGCCCTCCTCCGCCAAGGCGCCGTGGCCGGACCCGTCGCGAGGCCCGCCTGGGCAGCCTTCGACCTGCCGCAGGGGCCGCAGACCTTCACGTTCACCGCGGTCGGCGGGACCGTGACGCTGTCGGGCGCATCGGTCTCGGCCGCGCCTCCAGCGACGTCGCTCACGGGCGCAGCGGCACGCATCCACCAGGGCGGAGCCGCGGAAGGCAACGGCTGGCGCTTCACCGACTATGGCTCGCTCGACTCGCGGCTCGTCGTGATGCAGTCCGGCTGGTACCTCGTGCGCGTGCAAGGCGTCGGCACGGTCAACGACGTGGGGCCGCTCGTCCACCTCAACCTCAACCGCACCGTCGTGGCGGAGGGCGTGCAGGGCACGACGATCGACCTCTCGGCGCGGCACTACCTCGTGGCCGGGGTCGGCTACACGCTCGGCGCCTCCTTCGAGAACCCTTGGCCAAGCCGCACCGCCCGCTTCGATACCCTGTCCGCGACTCCGTCAGACCCGCTGGCCGCGTTGCCAAGCGCCGTGCACGTCGACGCCGTGGACAACCCGTCAGGTTGGCGGCAGTATGGCCGCGACAGCTACAACTCGCGCTCCAGCCATGACGCCGCTTTGCCGGCCGTGGCGACGGCCAACTCCTTGCACCTCAAGTGGCGCGCCAACGTGGACGGCAGCGTCACCGGGACGCCGGTCGTCGTCGACGGCCGTGTCTTCGTCGGCACGTGGGCCAAGTCGCTGTACGCATTGGATGAGACCACGGGCGCGGTCCTGTGGCGCGTGAACCTGCCCAACACCGTGGACGGGTCCGTCGCCGTGTCCCAGGGCAAGGTCGTGGTCAGCGTCGTCTCGACGGTCATGGCCTTCGACGCCGCGACCGGAGCCCAATCGTGGACCACCTCCAACCTCGGTGGGCATACCTGGTCCAGCCCGACCATCGACGGCGACGCGGTCTTCATCGGCCTCGGCGTGGGCCGCGGCTACGTCGTCCGCCTCGACCTCGCGAACGGCGCCATCGTCTGGATGACCCCGACGGCGAATGACATCAACGGCGGCGCCCGCGTCTGGGCGTCGCCCCTCGTGCCCCCTGGCAGCGAGTTGGTCGTCGTGGGGACCAGCCCCGGCAGCATCAGCGGCGGCGCCGAAGGGCAAGGGCCCACCATCGATTCCCTGTTGGCTTACGACCGCGAGACCGGCGTCCTGCGTTGGGCGCACCAGTTCTTCCCGCGCGACCAGAACCTCGAGTCGTCGCCCGAGGAGACCCTGCTGACGAACCGCGACATCAGCGGAACGCCCCACCTCGCCTTCATCGACGGCCGCCCGGTCGTCCTGGCCTCGCAGAAGCATGGGCCCGCGTGGATCGTGGACTTGACCGACGGCTCGCTCGTGTCGGGCAGCCGCCTGCTGGAATCCCGGACGGCCCTCATCGGGTCCGGCGGCGTGGCCGACGGCATCCGCGTCGTCAGCTCCGCCGAGCCCGACCGCATCGCCGCCTTCGACCTCGTCACCGGCGACCTGCTGTGGCAGCACACCATGCCGGCCACTGAGTTCGCGCCGGTGGCCATCGCCAACGGCGTGGTGTGGGTCGGCAGCTGGGAAGGGCACCTGCACGCCTTCGACCTGCGCACGGGACGCGAGCTTGCCCAGCTGGATGCCGGCGGCGGCGTCTTCGGCGGCGCCAGCCTGGCCGACGGGAAGGTCTTCGTCGGCGCCCTGCAGAAGACGGCCAACTTCTCCGACAGCCTGGGAAAGCTTCCAGGGTCGGTCTCGGCGTGGGAAGCTTGAGCGATGGAGCGTCCGTGAGCGCCCCCTCTTCGAAGGCCTGGGCTGCCCTGCCCCCGCCCATCAAGGCTTAAAAGCAGCCTCCATGGGCGAAGCCAGGAACGGCGCCCGCTCACCCCCAGGGGAAACCTCAACTCCTGGCAGGCCGAAGCGGGCACTGGACCCCTCCCAAATGGCCACCACCGACGCCATCGCCGCCGACCTGGCGGCGCAGTCCTACAAGTACGGCTTCTCCAGCCCCATCGAGTCGGACACCGTTCCCCCCGGCCTGTCGGAGGCGACCGTCCGTCTCATCTCCGCGAAGAAGGGCGAGCCCGAATGGCTGCTCGAGTGGCGCCTGAAGGCGTACCGGCACTGGCTCACGATGAAGGAGCCGACGTGGGCCAACATCCACTACCCGGCCATCGACTACCAGAAGATCACCTACTACTCGGCGCCGAAAGGCCGCGCCGCCGGCGAGGGTCCCAAATCCCTGGCCGAGGTCGATCCGGAGCTCAAGAAGATGTACGACCGGCTTGGCATCTCGCTCACCGAGCAGGGCCGCCTGCAGGGCGTCGCCATCGACGCCGTCGTCGACTCCGCCTCGGTCGCGACGACGTTCAAGAAGCAGCTTGGCGAGATGGGCATCATCTTCTGCTCCTTCAGCGAGGCCGTCCGTGAGCATCCGGACCTCGTGCGCAAGTGGATCGGGACCGTGGTGCCCACCGGGGACAACTTCTTCGCCGCGCTCAACTCGGCGGTGTTCTCCGACGGCTCGTTCTGCTACATCCCGAAGGGCGTCAAGTGCCCGCTTGAGCTCTCGACGTACTTCCGCATCAACGCGGCGGGCACCGGGCAGTTCGAGCGCACCCTCATCGTCGCCGACGAGGGCTCCTACGTCTCCTACCTCGAGGGCTGCACGGCCCCGATGCGCGACGAGAACCAGCTGCACGCCGCCGTGGTCGAGCTCGTCGCCCTCGACGACGCCGAGATCAAGTACAGCACCGTGCAGAACTGGTATCCCGGCGACAAGAACGGCGTCGGCGGCGTTTTCAACTTCGTCACCAAGCGCGGCAAGTGCCTGGGCAAGCGCTCCAAGATCTCCTGGACGCAGGTCGAGACGGGCTCCGCGATCACCTGGAAGTACCCCAGCTGCATCCTGCAGGGCGACGACTCCGTGGGCGAGTTCTACTCGGTCGCGCTCACCAACGACTACCAGCAGGCCGACACCGGGACCAAGATGATCCACATCGGCAAGCGCACGTCGAGCACCATGATCTCCAAGGGCATCTCGGCGGGCCACGGGCAGAACACCTACCGCGGCCAGGTCAAGATACTCAAGTCCGCCGAGGGCGCGCGCAACTACAGCCAGTGCGACTCCCTCCTCATCGGCGACAAGTGCGGCGCCCACACGTTCCC
>JAXDQQ010000085.1:0-8921 GCA_034667805.1 Thermoplasmata archaeon
CGTGCAGGACGTAGGAGTCGAGGCGGTCGATCCCCAGATGCTCGAGCGACTTGGCGAACGACTGCTCGACCTGCTTGGCCACGGGTGCGCGGGGGTCATAGGGCAGGCGGTGGTCCTGCCCGCCGAGGTGCGTGAACTTCGTCTGCAGGAAGAGCTCGTCGCGCGCAACGACGCCATCCGCGAACGCGGTGCGCAACGCGGCGCCGACGCCGGCCTCGTGGTAGTGTTTCCGCTGGTTCGCGGTGTCGATTCCGCGGAACCCCGCCTCGAGGGCCAAGCCGACGAGGCGCTCCGTCGCATCCTCTTTCCAGGCCGTGCCGTAGACAAGAGCGCTTCCCGGGAGATGACGACGGTGGGACGGATCGGGGCCCACTTTCTTGCCAGTCATCGCCCGACCAAAAGACACGCCGGGTCCTAAGCCAGCCGCACGGGATGCCGAGGGTAGGTCTGCAGGGCCGACGCGTGGAACCGGCCATCCTTCCACCGGCGTTCCTCGACGACGAACTTGCCGTCGTCGACGTGGATGAGGTTGTAGCTGTTCGGGGCTCCGCGGACGCGGACGCTGGTCGACGTCCCGGCCCCGACGACGATGAGCCGGTGCGGTCCGCCGACGGCGAAGGCCCTCGACTCGCTGCGCCCCACGAGGTGATGGTGGCCGGTCAGCACCAGGTCCACGCGGGCCGCCTCCATCGCCTGGATGCCGGCGCCGGACCGCCGCACCAGGGAATGCCCCGTGCCTTCGCTGGGGCTGGCGAACGGATGGTGGGTGACGACGATGCGGCACCGGTCGCCGGTCTCCTTCGACCAAGCCGCCAGCCGGGCCAACTGCCGGCGCCGCAGCAGACCGCCTTTCCACACGAACGGGAAGGCCGTGTTGAGGCCCAGGACGGCCACCTCGTCGTCGCCGTACTGGACGACGTCCGGCCCGACGAAGCGGCGGAAGCGGCGGAACGGGGTCGTCGCCCGCCGCGCGACGTCGAAGAGCGGGATGTCGTGGTTCCCCGGCACGGCGATGAACGGGGCGGGGAGCCCTCGAAGGAACTCCGCCGCGGCCGCGAACTCGCGCCGCCGCGCCCGTTGCGTCAGGTCGCCGCTGACCAGGACGAGGTCGGCGCGCATCTCGGCGATGTCGCGCGCCAAGCCCGCGACCACCGCCGGGTCTTCGCGCCCGAAGTGCAGGTCGGAGACGTGCGCCAGCCTCCTCATGGCGGGGACCTCGGGCGCATCACCAGCAGGCTGCGCGGGCGGATGCGGTACTCGAGCGGCGTGCGCAGCCGGAGCACCTCTCCGTCGAGCGCGACGCGCAGCTGGCGGCGTGGGGAGCGGATGACGAGCCGCGTCGCCTCGTCGGCCTCGAAGAAGCGCGCCTTGGGAAGCCGCCCCACGATGGCATTGGCCGCGAGGCCAAGGATGGCGCGCCGGCCGGGGCGCTGGACGTGGTAGACGCCGAGGCGGCCGTCGGCCAGCGACGCACGCCGGCCGAGGCGCCCGAAGCCGGTCTCGTAGAGGTTGTTGCCGACGAACACGAAGGACGTGGTCCGGCGCAAGGGCAGGCCGTCGAGGGCCAGCGTCACGTGGTGCGTGGGAAGCCTCCGCAGGACGCGCCAGGCGGCACCCAACGTGGCCAGGCGCTTGCCGCCCAGGGAGTGCCGCCGCTCACGTTCGCGGACGGCGCGTGGGTAGGCGCCGATGGAGGAGTTGTTGACGAAGACGCGCCCGTTGACCTCGGCCACGTCGATCGGCTGCGCACGGCCCGCCACGGCGACGGCGGCCGCCTCCTCCAGGTCGGTCGGGATGCCGGCGTCGCGGGCGAAATGGTTCAGGGTGCCCAACGGCAGGACCGCCATCGGCGTCGCCGTGCCCGCCACCGCGCTGGCCACGGCATTGACGGTGCCGTCCCCGCCGGCCGCGACGACGACCGAGGCCCCGCTGCGGAGGGCGCGCCGCGCCGCCGCTTCAAGTCCGGCGCCGGGCACGCAGGCCACATCGGGCCGCACTCCCGTCGCCGCGAAGGCGCGCCGCACTTCGTCCATGCGGGCCTGCTCGTCGACGCCCGCACCGGCCGAACAGTTGGCGATGACCGCGATGCGCGGCACGCCGGGCGAACAGCCCGCTTGGCGTAAAGGGCTGCGAAAGGGGGCGGACCGCCCGGCTAGGCGCCGCCGGGCCAATCCTTGCGCAAGGGGTCGCCTTCGTCCAAGGTGGGGATGTCGCGCGCCCCGCACAGCTTGGCATGGCGCCGCCAGGCGGGACCGTGGTCTTCGTCCTCGTCGAACAGGAGGGCGGCGGCGTGGGCGACCTCGTGGCGCACCGTCTCCATCAGCAGGTCGCCCTCGACGTGGCGCGACAGGATGAACGGCTGCAGCACGCGCCATTCGCCTTTGCCCCAGGTGTTGGTGGCGGAGAACAGGTCGAGGCGGTCGACGAGCTCCACGCCGGGGAACGGCGGCAGCGCGCCGTGGTAGACCTCGGCGTTGATGCGCGTGTACTCGTCGCGGAAGACCGTGCTGGGGTCGACGGCCGCCTTCGGGGCTCGCACTGCCGCTCGCAGGGACGCCGGCGGGTTTAGAGCGTGCGCTGGGAGAGGACGCGCGGGGACCCGAACCTAGAAGCCATCGAGGCCCTGCCAACGAGCGTGCCGGCCGGACCCAAGCGGAACCCCTGGTCAGCCACGGGGCCGCTCGTCAACATCGGCTTCCTGGAGCGCGAGCTGGGCGGCGTGGAGTACCGGTTGTCGAAGCTGGCCGCCGGCTCGCCGGAGCGTGCGGGTCTGGAGGCCCAGAAAGCGCAAGTGATGAAGGCGCTCGACAAGGAGAACGAACGGCTGGCCAAGGGCCCCGACGCCTAGACACCGTAGTGGGAGATCGAGGCCTCGACCAGCCCGTGCCGCATCCGGAACGTCTCCACGGCCACCTCGCCCGTCATGCGGCGGTAGACCAACGCCACGGTCTCGACGCCGACCCCCACGTGCATCGGGTCGAACCGGAGCGTCGGGTTCCGTTGCAGGGCCCGGCCAAAGTAGTCGCGCACGGCAGCCTTGCCCTTGAGCGGCCTGCACTCCGGGTCGGCGTTGTAGCGCGCGATGAACGGGGAGCTGTGCTCGATCCCGTCGGCGTAGTGCGCCATGATGGCGTCGAGGTCGTGGCGGTTCCACGCCGCGTACCAGGAGTCGCTGAACCGGCGGGCGTCCGCTTCGGTGAGCATCGCGCCGGCCACGCCACGGTGGCACTTAGCGACCGCTCCTCGGGTATTCGGACGCGACCAGATGCGACTCAGACCCTACTCGGACGGCAGCCTGTCCAGCGCCTGCCGGAGAGCGTCCTCGACGTGGCGCAGGTCCTTGGCCCGCCCTTTGGTCGCCTTGATGCGGATGCGGCCAACGAGGGCGCGGATGTGCTCCGCGTCCTTGGCCGACGGCAATCCCTTCGCCTGGCGCCCCGTGGCCTTGACGCGGAGCCGGCGCTGCAGCTCCTTGAACTGGCCCTCGACGCGCAGGATGTGGTGCTGCGCCGCCTCCTTCCAATCCTGCCGCAACGCAGTCGCCTCGCTGAGCGCGCCCTGCAGGGCGAGCCGGCGCTTCGGCGTCATGCGATCGGTCAAGGCCGCACGGCCTGGAGCGCGGCCCGTCATGCGGCCTTCCCCCCCTTCTTCTTCAGCAGGGTGCCGAGGCGGTTCTTCAGGTCGCGGTGCACGGCGTTGACCGACCGGTTGGCGTTGACGACCTCGAAGTCGAAGTGCTTCTGCAGCATCTGGAACTGGCTGCGCATGCGGTTCTGGTACCGGGAGAACGACTCGTGCCAGTCGCGGCTGATGCCGAGGTCCATGCCGGATTCCCAGTAGTCGAGGTCCGGGTACTCCGTCAGGCGGCGGTCCATCAGCGTCGACGTCGACGCCTGCAGGAAGAACAGGTGGTCCGGGACGATGGCCTTGCTGTACAGGTTGCTGACCCACTCCAGCTCGGCGCCGCGCACCAGGTCGCGCGCCATGAGGGTGAAGATGTAGCGGTCAGCCAGGACGACGGCGCCCGCCCGCAGGGCCGGCGAGATCTTGTTCTCCAGCTGGTCGTAGAAGTCCGTGGCGTAGAACAGGCTCATCGTGCGCGGCGAGAGCGTGTTGCCTTCGCGCGCGCGCTCCAGTTCGGGCGCCACCAGCTCGGAACCGCGCAGGCCGACCTGCACGACGGCGTAGCCCTCGACCTCGAGCCATTGCGCAAGCCGTTCGACGTGCGTGGTCCGGCCGGAGGAGTCCTGGCCCTCGATGACGACGAGCTTGCCTGTCAGGTCCTTCAGCGGCAGCCCGGGCGGCGGCGAGCCGTAGCACCTCTTGCTCATGCCTTCACCTTGCCGAGCAGGGTCATCCCTTGCGCCCCCCGTAGACGCGCGACCGACTCTGGTACGCGGTGAGGTCGATGCGTTGGGCGACCAGCCGCCGCACGCCTTCCTGGATGGCGTGGATGGGCCTCGTGGAGTCGACGACCGTGAAGCCGAACTCCTTGGCCATGCCGGTGTAGAGCTTGTGGATGCGCCCCTGGAAGATCTTGTACGACTCCTTGATGTCCGTGTGCAGGCCGAGGTCCATCCCCGCCTCGTGGTACTTCAGGTCGGGGCGGCCGGCAAGGATGCGGTCGAGCGAGACCTGCAGCGGGACGTTGAAGTGCAAGGTCAAGTCGGGCTTCTGCGCGAACGAGTAGAGCTGGCGCAGCCACTTCGGGTCGCAGCCGCGCACGCCGTCGCGCGCGAAGGCCGTGTAGACGTAGCGGTCGCACAGCACGATGTAGCCGGCCTGCAAACGGGGGAGGATCTGCCGCTCGTAGCGGTCGGCGAAGTCGGTGGCGTGGATGAGGCTGAACGTCGTCGGCGTCAGCAGCTGCTCCTTCTTGCCGCGCTTGGTCGCCGTCTTGACGAGGTCGCTCGAGTTCCACGTGCTGAAGTGGACCTTGCATCCGCGGCCCTTGAGGAACTCGTGCAGCAGGTGCACCTGCGTCGACTTGCCTGACCCGTCGATGCCCTCGACGGCGATGAGGGCGCCCTTCTTTCCTTCGGTCATGACGAGTCCCCCCGGCCGGCTGCGCCGGCCTGGGCCGTGAACCCGTCGGGGTTCATGGCCCGGCCTCCAGTTCCAGCGTGGTGTCGAAGACGCGGCAGAACAGGCCGCCCTTGGCGTCGAGGGCCCACTGCTCGAGCGTGAGGCTGCCCTCGCCCTTGACGCGCAGCACGGTCGCCCCGCCCTTGCGGTGGACCTTGACGGACTGCACCGCCTGGCGGTGCTCGCGGTCCAGGGCGTCGGCGACGCGCAGGATCGCCGACAGCTGCGTGACCCGCCGCTGGTCGGCCGGCGTGAGCGCCGCGAAGGGCGTGTGCTTGGCGGACGGCTCCTTCTTGCGGTGGTAGCGCGCCACCTGCGCCGCCAGTTCGACCTCGTGCTCCGCCAGTCCCGGCACGTCGGCCTGAGAGACCAGGTAGTAGGAATGCTTGTGGTGCTTCTCGTCGCCGACGAAGCGCCCGATGTCGTGCAGGACGGCGGCCGCCTGCAGGATGCTGCGGTCGATGGGCTTGAGGTGGTGGCGCGGCTGCAGCTGGTCGAAGAGCGACAGCGCGAGGCGGCTGACGTGGACGCCGTGCTCCTCGTCGAACTGGTAGCGGTGGCCCAAGGCGACGCTGGCGTCGAGCACCTGGGTCTCCTTGCGCGCCTTGGGGTCGGTGTGGACGGCCAGGCCGTCGACGAGGTCGTGCAGGACGCCTTCCTTGAGGCCGACGTACGGGACGTGGATGGCGTCCAGCCCTGCGAGCTTGGCGACCTGCTCGTACACGAGGCCGGCCGGAACGATGACGTCGGCGCGGTCCGGCCGGAGCCCGAGCTTCTCGACGCGCTCCTTGGGGTCGAGCTTGGCGACCTTGTGCACGGTCTCGCGCAGCAGCTTGACCTCGAGGACGGCGGTCTTTCCCTCGTCGTCCTTGAGGCCGGCCAGGCGCGCCAGCTCCTCGATGTTGCCCCCCGTGGCGGCGAGGCCGACGGGAGAGCGCCCCTTCGCGCCGGCGATGCGCAGCGTCCCGACGGTGTCGGCGATGAGGGTCTGGAACCGCTTGGTGTCCCCCTTGCACGACTCGAACTCCTCGAGCAGGCGGACGGCGCCCATCGGGTGCGTCTCGCTCCAGCGGATGCCGCGCGCGTCGGCCAAGCTGACCTCGACGGACCCGCCGCCCAGGTCCATGAGCATCCAGGGCTCCTTGCCCATGGGGATGCGGTGCGACACGGCGGCGTACACCAGGCGCGCCTCCTCGGCGCCATGGATGACGTCGACCTTCACCTTGGCCTCGCGGCGGGCGCGCATGAGGAACTCGGCCTGGTTGGCCGCCTCGCGCACCGCGGACGTGGCGACGGCGCGCACCTGGTGGACCTCCAACGCGTCGAGCTGCCGGCGGAACGCCTTCAACGCCGTGAGGGCGGCCTCCATGGATTCGCGGTCGATGGCGCCGGCCTGGAAGACCGTGTGGCCGAGGCGGACGGGGGCCCGGTCCTGGAGGATGACCTTGGAATGGTCCGTGTCCTGGAACTCCGCCGCCACGCACCGGATGCCGTTGGAGCCGACGTCGATGGCCCCGACCCGGAGGGGGAATCGGGACGGCTTCGGGACGGACAAGGACGGCACCAGTCAGCCTTGCCACCCGGACCCCCCTTTTGGCCTTCGCTACTGTGGCTATTGTGGGATAGGGAGGCGCCGGAGGACGTCCCGCGAGCCTGGGGAGGTCTTGCCCTAGGGCTCGAGCAGCTCGACGAACCGGCAGCCGGCGCCCTGCCGCAGCGCGCTGCGGTCGAGGACCTCGAAGCGGGCGGCCGCCCCTTTCGGGAACTCCCAGCCGCGGTTGAGCGTCCCGAGGCCGACGGCCAACTGCTCGAAGCCGGGATTGTGCCCGACGAGCATGGGGCGTTTGTGCGTGGCGACCGCGTGGGCAAGGATCTCGGCCAAGACCTGCGGGCCGCCTTCGTAGATGCGCGCGTCCTGCGTGATCGCCGACGGCTTGACGCCCAGCGCCACCGCGGCAAGCTGCGCCGTCTGCAAGGCGCGCACCGCGGGGCTCGTGATGACCACGTCGGGATGCAGGGTGCGGTGCGCGAGGAGCCGGCCGACGCGCTCTGCTTGGCGTTGCCCTTCGGACGTCAGGGGGCGGTCGAAGTCCGGCACGCCCTCGTCGTGGCCGATGGCCTTGGCGTGGCGGAGGAGCAGGAGTTCCATGCGGCGTCCCCGACGTGGCGCATCGGCCCCTGACAGGTAAATCGGTTTCGATTGTGGGGATCGGCCATCGCGTCGCCTGCGCCGTTGCCTCCTCCGTGGCATCATCCGCGCCGGGGATCCGTGACTAGGGCAACCCTCGGTCTCTGGCTCGAGGCACCCGCCAACTCCAAGCGTGGCCAGCCGATGCAGGCCCATGCGCAGGATGCCGGGTCCGGTCGTGGCGGGCCGGGTCCGCGTCGCGCTCGGCCACCTGCGCAAGGCCCGCGCCGCCCTCCGCCAGGACCCGCTGGACGCGAAGGCGTTGCATGCGTTCCGCAAGCAGGCCCGCCGCACGTGGGCCGCCGTGCAGCTCACCGAGGCCTACCTCACGCCCGTCCAGTTCGCGCGGGTCGGCCGCTTCGCGGCGCCCCTTGCCGGGGGCCTGGGCCGCCTGCGCGACGAGGACGTCCTTGCCAAGCGCCTTGCGGCCCTCGCGCGCGGCAAGTCCAAGCCGCTGCAGGACGACCTGCTCGGAGCCCTGCGGCGGCTGCCCGCCGCCGAGCGCAAGCGGCGCGTCGCCCGGGCCGTCGCCCGCGCCAAGCCGAAGCGGATCGACCGTCCCGTCGCCGAAGCCCTCACGTCGATGCGCAAGGGCTGGCTCGATCCGCTCGGCCTGGCCCGCGCCCGTCTCAGGGAGCGCAGCCGATGGGTCTCCGCGGCGTCCTCCGTCGAGGCATTGCACGCCCTCCGGCTCGAGCTCAAGGCGTACCGTTACGCCGTCGAGGCGCTTGGCAAGGAGGCGTCGAGATTGGACACGCTGGCCGCAGCGCAGGCGCGCAAGGCCGCCAAGGTGTTGGGGCGTGTCATGGACGCGCATGCCTTGGCGGGCCTGGCGGCCACGGCGCGGCCGCGTGCCGCGAAGACCCTCCGCGCCGCGGCGCGCCGGGACGCGGAGGCCGCGCGTAGCGAGTTCGGGAAGGGTTGGACTGGGGGTTGGCCGGCCTTGCGGCAAGTGGTGCTGTGAGTGGTGGCCTGAGTGGTGGTGTGACGCCCCGACCCTGCCAAGGCCGCGGCGCGCCCGGCATGCTGGCGACATGGTTGGGCTTCGGCTAGCGCTTCTTCGACGCGGTGTTCGCCTCGACGGCGGCTTGCACGAGGGCCTTGAACGCTCCTGCATCGACCGATTCCCCCTCGCGCAGGTCGATGGCTCGGCGCGTGGCGCCCGTGTCTTCCGCGTTGAACAGACCGGCGGGATCCTCCAGGGCGGCTCCCCGGGCGAAGGTGAACTTCACCTTGTCCTTGTAAGTCTCGCCCGTGAACAGGAGCCCGTCGTGGGACCAGGTCGGCACCCCTTGCATCGCGTTGGAAGCCTTCCTCCACTTGACCTCCTCGATGGCGCCTGGGTCCGCTGCGCGGGTCAGGCGGCGGATCTCGTCGATGGCCTTGGCGCGCCAGTCCCCGCTGGACGGGCTTTGCTTGGCTTTCGCCGCCGGCTTGGCCTTCGCCATGGCCTTCGCTGGGGCTTTCGGCCGGGACTTGGGCTTGGCCTTGGGTTTCGCCTTGCCAGGCATGCCCACGGCAACCTGCCGCGTCCTCATGAGGATGGCGCCCCCGCGCGGCGCGCCTTGTACTTGCGGATCCACGGCAGGACCAGCTGGTACGTGCCCGTGATGATGAGGGGGAAGAGGAAGAGCAAGGGCAGGTAGAC
>JAXDQQ010000086.1:0-5626 GCA_034667805.1 Thermoplasmata archaeon
CCCCGCCCGCCCGTCCGCAAGGCTCCCGGCTACCTGCGCAACCAGGGGCCTGGCGCCCGCCGCGGCCCGGGCGAGCGCCGCGCGCCGGCCCGGCCTTACAATCCACCCGCCCCGCGCTTCGGCGAGGGGCCCCGCCGCGACGCGCCGCGGGCCGAGCCGCCGCGCTACGGCAACGCGCCGCGCGCCGAGGGCGCGCAAGGACCGCCCGGCGGCTTCGGCCGCAGCGGCCCCCCGCGCGACGACCGGCGCCCTGCGGGTCCGCCTCCGGCCGGCCGGCGCTACGACGACCGCGGCCCGCCACCGCGCGACGGCGGTGGCGGTGGCGGCAGCTTCCGCGGGCCTCCGCCTCCTCGCGACGGCCCGCGTGATGCCCCGCGGGACTCTCGCGGCCCGCCGCCGCGCGACGACCGCCCGTGGAAGCGCAAGCCGCAAGGCGCGTTCCGCTCCGACAACGCCCCGGCGCGCCCGCCGGGAAGCGCCTCCAAGCCGAAGGACGGCAAGCCGAAGAAGGACCCGACGCAGGAGGGCTTCTGATGCGCCCGACGAACCTGGCGGGCCTGTACGAGGACAAGGGATTCCTGTGGACCGAGAACAAGGTCACCGGCCACAGCACGTACGGCGAACGGCTGCGCAAGGCGATGGGCCGCGAGTTCCGCCACTGGAACCCGTTCCGCTCCAAGCTGTGCGCGCTCGCCACCAAGGACCCGCGCACCGAATGGCCCGATCCGAAAGGGGACGTGCTCTATCTTGGCGCCTCGACGGGGACGACGGTGTCGCACGTGTCCGACCTCACGGCGGGGCAGGTCTTCGCCGTCGAGTTCAGCCCGCGCTCCGTGCGCGACCTCCTGTGGAACGTCGAGCCACGCGGCAACGTCGTGCCGATCCTGGAGGACGCCGGCCGCCCCGAGCGCTATGCCGCGTACATCGCCAAGCCCGTCGCGACCCTGCTGCAGGACGTCGCGCAGCGCCACCAGGTGGACATCTTCCTGCGCAACATCCCCTTCGTGCAGAAGGGAGGGCTCGGCTTCCTCTTCGTCAAGGCCCGCTCCATCAACGTGGCGGAGTCGCCGGTGATGATCTACAAGGAAGTGGAGCGCCGTCTCACCGAGGCCGGGCTGCAGATCCTGCGCCAGGTCGACCTGGAGCCGTTCGAACAGGACCACCGCGCCTTCGTCGTCCGGGTCCCGTAGGAGTCCGTCATGGCTTGGTGGACCTGAGATGGACGTGAAGGGCAAGAAGGTCCTCGTCACCGGCGGTGCCGGCTTCATCGGCAGCCACGCCGTCGAGGCCCTCGTCGCCGCCGGCGCCAAGGTCACCGTCATCGACGACCTGTCGGCCGGCAAGCGCGAGTGGCTGGCCGCCGTCGAGCGCGGCATCGTCTTCGTCGAGGGCGACGCCGGCGACCCCGACCTCCTCGACCGCCTCCTGCCGGGCACCGATTCCGTCTGGCACCTCGCGGCGAACCCCGAGGTCCGCACCGGCGAGACGGACCCGTCTGGCCACTACGAGCAGAACGTCGCCGCGACGTTCCGTCTCCTCGAGGCGATGCGCCGCAACGGCGTGCGCCACCTCGTCTTCACCAGCACCAGCACCGTCTACGGCCGCGCGACGGTGCTGCCGACGCCCGAACCCTACGGCCCGCTCCTGCCCATCTCCGTCTACGGCGCCTGCAAGCTGGCCTGCGAGGCCCTCATCGCCGCCTACGCGGGCACGTTCGGGTTCGATGCCCTCCTGTTCCGCTTCGCCAACGTCGTCGGCCCCCGCTCCACGCACGGCGTCACGTACGACTTCGTCGCCAAGCTCCGCAAGGACCCCAAGACGCTGGAGGTGCTGGGCGACGGCCGCCAGACGAAATCCTACGTCAGCGTCGCGGACACGGTGGCGGGCATGCTGCACGGCGTCCGCCACGCGCCGCCGGGCGCGCAGCCCTTCAACGTCGGCAGCCTCGACGCCATCGCCGTGACCGAGCTCGCCGGCATCGTCGCGGCCGCCGTCGGCGCCAAGCCCCGCCTGCGATTCGCGGGCGGCGCGAAGGACGGCGCCGGCTGGGTCGGCGACGTCAAGGCCATGGCGCTCGACGTCACGCGGCTGCGCCAGCTCGGCCCGGGCTGGAAGCCGCGCCACTCGTCGGCGGACGCCATCCGCATCGCCGCCGAGGCCCTGGTGGGCGCAGCGCCGGTGAAAGCGGCCAAACCCAAACCGAGGGCCAAGCCGGCGAAGGCCGCGCAGAAAGGCAGACCGACCCGGCGCACCAAGTAGGCCGATAGGGCCGATAGGCCCGAAGCGCGCCAGCCTTCACGGAAACGACCGATGCCTTGATGTGCGCCGACCACGGAGGCCGACGTGATGGCGTGGCGTCGCCTGGCGGCCATCCTCCTGCTTGCCAGCGCGGGCGCCATCGCCATCGCCCAACCCCAGCAGCCGGCCTACCAGCCTGAGCGGGAGACCCTCTGCTGGGACTGCCATTCGGACGTGCCCATCGGCAACTCCCCGCCGGTGGCGACCTTCGTGTCCCTGACGCCGCCGCAGTCGGCGGGAGCCGCGGTGGGGACCCCCTTCCTCTACGAGGTGCGGGTGCAGAACGCCTGGACCGCGGACGTGACGTTCAACGAGCCCGAACTGGACCTCTCCGATGCCCCGTCGCTGGCCTTCGCCGCTGACGTCGCGCCGATCGAATGGAACCTTCCGGACAACCTCACCTTCGACCCCCTGCGCGTCACCGAGGCGCAAGCCAAGTCCAACCAGGTGCCGGTCCCGGTCGGCCTGACCTACCTGCGGCTGCGGCTCGAGCCGGGGGACAAGGACCCGGTGACCGGCCCCGACCTGGCGCTGCGCGTCGAGAACAACGGCGCCAGCGTGACCATCGACAAGCCGGTCCGCGGCGGCGCGGAGGAGCTCAACCTCACGAGCCGGTCCGACTTCTCGGCGCTCGGCTACGGCAACTGGACCGTGAGCGCGGTGGCCAAGCCCGTGGGGTCCGATCCGGGGGATGCCCTGAACTTCACCGTCGCCAAGCCGACGGTCCCGTTCCGCCTCGTGCTGCGCGCCGGCGCCAGCGACACCGGGGAGCGGATCGCCGGCCTGCCGTCGCGCGACCTCTTGGCGAAGGCCGAGGGCACGGTCGCGACGTTCCACCTGGTCCCGCTGCGGCTGCCCGCCTCGGACGAGACCGTCACCCTCCGGGTCCGCGCGCACGTCCACTTCGTCCACCAGCCGTCCTCGAACGCCATCGACGACGCCGACCTCGTCAAGGAGTTCAGCGAGCCCATCCACGTCGTGGACGAGGGAGGCCAGGTCCGCTTGGCGACGGTGACGACCGAGGTCGTCGCCGTCAAGGTCCAGAACGGCGCGACGATGTCCACGGTCGCCGAGGCCGTCGGATACGCGTCGGCGTTCCTGATGGTCGCCTCGACGACGGCGGGCGGCATGTTCGGCAAGGCGAGCCGGCGCTGGGCCAACGGCGTCTTCGGCACGGCAAAGCGGCGCGTGGCGTTCCACAACTTCCTCTCCTACGGCCTCATCCTGGCGGCGTTCGCGCATACCACCCTGTTCGTCATCGAGGCCGCCTACGGTTGGGCCGTCGGGCTCGTCTGGGGCGGGCTGGCGGCCTTGTGCATGCTTGGGTTGGGCGTGACCGGCGCCCTTCAGGTGCCGATGATCCGGCGCTGGTCGTTCCCCGGGTGGCGTTGGTCGCACTACGGCCTCGCCGTGGCCACCATCCTGTTCACGCTCGCCCACATGGGCCTCGACGGCGCGCACTTCTCTGCCGTCCAGGACTGGCTCGGCTGGGACGACCCCGTCGTCAAGGCGCTGGACTAGACTGGACTAGACGGGACTAGGCGGGACCGCGAAACGGCGGGCCGGCAAAGGCAACCTTTAGGAGGACGCCTCCTGTCGTGCATCCCAATGGGTGTGTGGGGCCGTTGGGGCATCGTCCTTTTGGCGCTGGCCGTGGCCATCCCCGTCACGACCGTGCTGGGCAAGGGCGGCGAGGGCGGCCCCATCGGCGAGCGGGACACCTCTTGCTGGCCCTGCCACGTCGGCTGGGCGGACCCCCTCAAGTCGTTCTACAACTTCATCCCGCCCGCCGAGGCCGGCGCCAGGCCGGACCAGGAGTTCGACTACGTCGTCCAGCTGCAGAACCCGTGGCTGCAGGACATCGTCTTCATCGAACCGAGCCTCGACATCTCCAAGGCGCCGTCGCTGCAGTTCGCCGGCGGGCCGGAGCCCATCAACGGCCTCGAGCTCGACGGCACCGTCACCGTGCAGCCCGGTGGCACCGACCCCTCGCAGCCGTTCTCGGGATCGACGGGGTCCGTGCCGGTGTTCATGCCGCTGGGCGTGACCCTCGTCGACATCACGCTGACGCCGGTTGACACCGGCAGCACCGGCCCGACGCTGACGATGAACCTCTACACGGGCACGACGGAGCCCAACGGGGCCCCGGCCAAGACGGAGTCCGCCCCCGGCCCCGGAGGCAGCGTCGCCTTCCACTTCGCCACGGCCGCGGAGGTCGCGGCCGTCGGCGGCGGAGGCAGCAACTGGACCATCGAGGCGACCGTGCAGGACTTCGCGGACCTAGGCGTCCCGCAGCAGGCCGGCCGCATCCCGTTCAAGGTCGTCGTGACCGCCCGCGCCGAGACGACCGACCTGACCCGGCTCATCCAGCCGCAGAACGTCCACATCGCCAAGCGCACGTCGTTCCTCTTCACCTACCGGCTCAAGGCGGTCGGCGAGCCGGGCGCCAACGAGACCGTCGCCCTCGGCCTCAACGGCACGATGTACTACGAGCACGACGACAGCAGCACGGACGACTGGGCCAACGTCACCAAGCTGTACGACAAAGAGCTCAAGGTCAGCCTGGCGCCGGATGGCCGCGTCATCGTCACCGGCCCGTCGGACGCCGGCTTCGTCGTCGCGCAGCCGAAGAACGGCGCCTCCATCGACACGCTGTCCGAGGTCATCGGGTACGGCTCCGCGTTCCTGCTCATCGCCAGCATCTGGACGGGCGGCATGTTCGGCAAGGCCAGCCGCCGCCAGCTCAACTCCGTCTTCGGCTCCGCCAAGCGCCGCGTCGCGTTCCACAACTTCCTGTCGTACGGCATCATCCTCTTCGCCGCCGTCCACACGACGCTGTTCATCATCGAGACGGCGTACTACTGGACGCTGGGCGTGCTGTGGGGTGGCCTGGGCATCCTGTCCATGCTCGGCCTCGGCGTCACGGGCGCCTGGCAGGTCGGCATGATCCGGCGCTGGAACTACGCCACGTGGCGCTGGAGCCACTACGGCCTGGCGGTCGCGGCCATCCTCTTCACGCTGGTGCACATGGGCCTCGACGGCGTCCACTTCGACTTCGTGCAGGACATCTTCGGCTGGACCGACCCGCTGGACCCGCGCGACACGACGGGCTGATCGGCAGGTTGGGCCCACTGCGCCGCAAAACGGCCTCCTTCAGGGGGAAGCCATCGACAATCCTTATCCGGGTGGGGCCCAACTCGAAGCCCGCATGCGGACCTTCCCTGTCCTGGTCTTCGGGGCAATCGTGACCATCGCCCTCGGCGGCTGCTTCGGCGTCGGCGACGGTCCGTCGTACACGCCGCGAACGCACGAGTTCGACCTCTACGTC
>JAXDQQ010000087.1:0-5031 GCA_034667805.1 Thermoplasmata archaeon
GCCAGACCGCCCGCGTCGACTCCGTCTTCATCGCCACGCACAAGGGCGGCGCCAGCATCAAGGGCAGCGTCATGGCCAGCGACGCCTTCTTCCCGTTCCGCGACGGTGTGGATGAGGCCGCCAAGCACGGCGTGGCTGCCATCGTGCAGCCCGGCGGCTCCATCCGCGACGACGAGGTCATCGCGGCGGCCGACGAGCACGGGCTCGCGATGGTCTTCAGCGGCCAGCGGTCGTTCAGGCACTGAGGCGCGCATGGTCTTGCAACGCCCCGCCGACCAAACCGCGGAACCCGCGGAACCCGCGGACAACACCCGTTCCGCGCGGTCCGCGGGATCCGCGGTCCGGGGGGCGGTCAGCTGAGCTTGCGCGTCGCGGTCCTCGCCTCCGGCAACGGCTCCAACCTGCAGGCGCTCCTCGACCGCATCGCCAGCGGCCACGTCGCCGCCCAGGTCACGATCGTCGTCTCCGACAAGCCCGATGCCGTCGCCCTTCGCCGCGCCCGCAAGGCCGGCGTGCCTGCGGTCGTCGCCCTGCCCAAGGAGCCCGGCGAGAAGGCGGCCGCCTACGATGGCCGGCTGCTTGCCCTGTTGCAAGCCGACAAGCCTGGCCTCGTCGTGCTCGCCGGGTACATGCGCATCGTCGGCCCGGCCATCGTGCAAGCCTTCAACGGCCGCATCGTCAACATCCACCCGGCGCTCCTCCCGGCGTTCAAGGGGCTCCAGGCCGTCAAGCAGGCGCACGACGCCGGCGTGGCCGAGGCCGGCTGCTCCACCCACCTCGTCACCGACGTCCTCGACGGTGGCCCCGTCCTGCTGCAGGCCGGATTGAAGGTGCGGCCCAGCGAATCCCTTGAGTCGCTGCAGCGCCGCATCCTCCACCTGGAGCACCTCTTGCTCCCGCGCACCGTCCAGCTCTTCGCCGAAGGGCGCGTCGGCCCCGACGGCCGCATCGCGCCCAAGCCCGTCGCGACGTGGAAGACCCGCCAAGACCTCGAGCTCGTCTCCGGCGCCTGGTACTCCGAGGGCTTCTGATGCAGCCGGCCTCCGCCACCCGGCCCTCGCAGACGTGGAGCTACGAGGACGCGCTCGCCTGGCTGTACGCCCGCCAGGCGCTCGGCATCAAGCTCGGGCTCGCGAAGGTCGAGCGCCTCCTCGCCGCCCTCGGCGACCCGCACCGCGCCTACCGATCCATCCACATCGGCGGAACCAACGGCAAGGGCTCCGTCGCCCGCCTCCTGTCCGAGACCTTGCGGCGCGCAGGATACAAGACGGGACTCACGACAAGCCCGCACCTCGTGTCGTTCGTCGAGCGCATCGAGGTCGACGGCAAGCCCATCGCGAAGGCGGAGGTCGCCGCCGGGCTCGCCAAGGTCCGCCAGGCCGTCGCGCCGCTCGACGCCGCCGGCGACGCTCCGACGTTCTTCGAATGCGTCACGGCGCTCGCGTTCCTGCACTTCCGGGACGCTGGCGTGCAATGGGCCGTCGTGGAAGTCGGCATGGGCGGCCGCCTCGACGCCACCAACGTCCTCACGCCCGAGCTCACCATCATCACGAACGTCGACCTCGACCACACGGCCCACCTCGGCCCCACCGTGGCGGACATCGCATGGGAGAAGGCCGGCATCATGAAACCGGGAGTGCCGCTCGTCACCGGCGCCTCCGGCCAGGCCCTCTTCGTCCTCAAGGCCCGCAGCCACGACCTGCGCGTCGCGATGAGCGTCCTGGGCGAAGACTACCAGCTCGTCCCCGAACAGGACGAACTCATAATCCTGCGGCCCAACGGCGAAGCGCATTACACCGTCGGCCTGGCCGGCCAGCACCAGAAGCGCAACGCCGCCCTCGCCGTCGCCGCCTGCGGCGCATTGCGCTGGAAGGGCACGCCGGTCCCCGAACACGCGGTCCGCGAAGCCCTCGCGCAGACGCGCCACCCGGGCCGCCTGGAGACGTTCGACGTCGGCGCCGGCCAGCTTGCCGACCATCCGGTCGAGGTGCTTCTCGACGGCGCCCACAACATCGCCGCGGCGCACGCCCTCCGGTTCCACCTCGGCCAATCCGGCTTCACGGACTTCCACCTCGTCGCCGGCTTCTGCGCCGACAAGGACTGGGCGGAGGCCGTCGACCAGTGGGCGCCCCTGGCGGAACGGGTCTGGTGCGTTCCCGTGCGCAATCCGCGTACGCTCGACCCCGATTCGCTCGCCGCCCACGTGGCGGCCTCCGGCATCCCCACGCAGGTCGCGCCTGATGCCGCCGCGGCGCTGAGGATGGCGGCCCAGGCCGGAGCGAAGCGCATCCTCGTCGCCGGCTCGCTCTTCCTCGCCGGCGAGGCCCGGGCGGCCCTCACCGGGCAGCCGCTGGAGGAGATCCGTGGCAGCCAGTAGGGCGTCGGCGTCGTCCGCGACCGAGCTGCAGGAGGGCACGGCGTTCGTGCAGGAGAGGCGCGAACGGGCCTGGATGGAGCCGCTCGACGCCTACCTCCGCCTCCGCCTCGCGGGACGCAAGCCGGTGCTGCTCGACGGACTCGGCCTCCACCCCGAGGCGCGGTACGCCTACGTCGCCTTCACGCCCGCGCACGAACTGAAGGTGGAGGCGCCGTTCTGCGTCGATTCCTCGGAGGCGGCGTCGACCGAGACGCGCGGCAACGTCCTGGGCCACATGGGCGCCGTGCTTCGCGGCACGCGGTTCCCCGTCACGGAGGAGGCGCCGTTCACGGGAGGCTGGGTCGGCTTCCTCTCCTACGAGTTCTCCCGCGTCGTCGAGCCGGCGCTGCCGCTGCGCAAAGGCCCGCCCGGCGTGCCCGACGCGCTCCTGAACCTCTACCTCGACTGCCTCGTCCTCGACCGGCAGGCCCGCACCGCGCGCCTGTTCTGCGCCAGCCTCGACGGCGACCGCAAGGCCGCCGCCGCCCGCGCCGACGTGGCCCTCGCCGACCTGCAGCGCGAAGCCGTGCGTCCACGGCTGCCCCCGCCCGAGTCGCGGGCATGGGAGACGAGCCTCTCGCAGGACCAGTTCATGGTCGCGGTGGGCGAGCTGCGCCGCCTCATCCACGACGGCGACCTCTTCCAGGCCAACCTGGCCACGCGGTTCTCCGCGCCGTGCGACGCCGACCCCGCAGCGCTGTTCGCGGCCCTGCAGCAGGCCAACCCGAGCCCCTACATGGCGCTCCTCGAGCAGCCCGGCTTCTCGGTGGTCTCCGCGTCGCCCGAGCAGCTGGTCGCGGTCGATGCGGCTTCCCGGGCCGTGCGCAGCCGCCCCATCGCTGGCACACGCAAGCGGGGGGCCGGCCGCGAGGCGGACGATGCCCTTGAACGCGAGCTCTTGGCGGACCCGAAGGAGCAGGCCGAGCACACGATGCTCGTCGACCTGGTGCGCAACGACGTCGCCCAAGTCGCCGCGGCCGGCAGCGTGCGCGTCCCGGAGAGGATGAGCGTCGAGCGTTACCGCCACGTCATGCACCTCGTCAGCCGCGTCGAGGGCACGCTGCGCCCCGGCGCCGACGCGTGGGACGCCGTCCTCGCCCTCTTCCCCGGCGGTACGGTGACGGGGGCGCCGAAGGTCCGTGCCTGCCAGCGCATCCACGGCGCCGAGCCGGTGTCGCGCGGCCTGTACACGGGCTCTCTCGGCTACCTCTCCTGGTCCGGCAACGCGCACTGGAACATCCTGATCCGCACCTTGTTGCTGGCAGACGGGCAAGCCACGGTCTTCGCCGGCTCCGGCATCGTGGCGGACTCCGACCCGGAGCGCGAGTGGAAGGAGGCGAACCGCAAGGCCCGCGCCCTGCTCGACGCCGCCGAAGGCCACGCCGGCGCGGGCTCGGCCGACCGGCTCGGCGAGGTCACCGCGCATGGGTCATGGTCTCCTCCGACGGCGCGCCGCCGCTTCGACGGCCGCCGCGTCCTGCTCATCGACAACTACGATTCCTTCGTGCACAACCTGGCCGACTACTGCGCGGCGCTCGGCGCCGAGGTGAAGGTCGTGCGCAACGACGCCGACTGGCGCCTGGAGGTCGGGTCGTTCCTGCCCACGCACGTCATCATCAGCCCGGGGCCGGGTTGGCCGGGTGCGGCGGGGTCGTCGCTGGAAGTCGCGAAGGAGCTCGACGGTCGGCTGCCGTTGCTGGGCGTCTGCCTCGGGCACCAGTCGATCGGCCAGGCGCACGGCGGGGCGGTCGAGGTCCATCCGCAGGGCCCGGTGCATGGCCGCCCCGCGGAAGTCCTCCACTCCGGGCACGGTCTCTTCAAGGGGCTGCCGTCGCCACTGACGATGGCGCGGTACCATTCGCTCGTGGTGCGCGACGGCACGCTCGGGCCCGACTGGGTCGTGGATGCACGCCTCGCCGACGGCACCGTCATGGCCATCCGGCACCGCAAGGCACCGACGTTCGGCCTCCAAGGGCACCCGGAATCCATATCTACCGACAGGGGCCTCGAACTCCTGGCGAACTTCCTGGAGATTTCCTGATGGTCCCGAAAGCCGGCCGGACGCCGAAGCGAGCGAAGGCCGCCCCCAAGGCCAAGAAGGCAGCCAAGCCGACGGCGCGCGCCCCGCAACGCAAGGGCCGGCCTGTCCCCGAAGGCCTCGGCTACGTCGACGGAAAGGTCATGGACCTGGCGAAGGCCACCATCCCCCTCAACGACCGTGGCTACCTCCTCGGCGACGGCGTCTTCGAGACGCTGCGCACCGTCAACGGCAAGGTGTTCCGCCTCGAGCAGCACGCGGACCGCATGCGCAGCAGCCTCAAGGCCATCTGGCTCGACGAGCCCGTGGAGAAGGAGTTCCGCGAAGCGGTGCAGGCGCTCTCGCGCGAGGGGCGCAAATTGTACGGCGACGCCCTCTACCTGCGCGTCAACATCAGCACCGGCCCGATGGGCGACGTCGCTGGCGCCGACCGCGGCATCACCGTCACCGGCCTGTGCCGCAAGTTCAAGCCGTACCCGATGCAGTACTACTCGCACGGCGTCCACCTCATCACGTCGAAGCAGCGCAAGGACACGCGCAGCCCGCTCTCGACCATCAAGTCGCTGAGCTTCCTGCC
>JAXDQQ010000088.1:0-5751 GCA_034667805.1 Thermoplasmata archaeon
CTGCTCTGCATCAAGCAAGTCGAGCCAATCCATCTACGGCTTCCACTCCTTGAACGCGGTGTACGCCCCTTCCGCCCGCCGCGGGTTCTGCGCCAAGTGCTCGAAGAGCCACTGGTACCACTCGCCCCACCGCGCGTAGCCGATGGCGCTGCGCTTCCACAGCACGTAGCCCTCGAGGCGGCGCCACGACTCGCGCAGGAAGCCGCCGATGACCTGGTCCACGAGGTCGATGGGCACGACGCGGTTGTGCACCAGGACCCCCAAGGTCTCGAACGTCATCATCACGGTGCCCGCCGCGGTCTCGATCGCAGCCCCGCCGTCGCGCACGGCATCGGCCTTCGCGCCGATGGGCAGCTCGTTGACCAAGGCGAAGGCGTGGCGGAACTCCTGCGTGTTGAGGCCCGTGATGACGCGCAGCGCCGCGTCCTGCTTCTGGCTCTGGCGCAACTGCACCAACTGGTACACGGCGACGAGGGCGCCGATGACGAGGGCGACCTGGCCGACGAGCTGGAAGTACGGCAGGATCTCAGACGGGTCCATCGGCGGGCTTGGCCACGGGGATCCAGAACGTGAAGGTGCTGCCCAGTCCGGGGCCGGGGCTGCGGGCCTCGATGCGGCCGCCGTGAGCCTCGACGAGCCCCTTGGAGATGAACAGGCCGAGCCCCGTCCCTCGGTCGGCCACCTTCGTGATGACGCCCTTGTCGTGCACTTGGCTGAACGGCTTGAACAGCCCCGCGAGCTGGTCGGGCCGCATGCCGGACCCGCTGTCGCCCACGTCCACCCGCGCCTCGCCCGCTTCCCTGGCGATCGTGATATTTACCACGCCGCCGGGGGGCGTGAACTTTAGGGCGTTGCCGATGAGGTTGTAGAGGACCTGCAGGAGCCGGCCGGGGTCGGCCTGGACGGACAAGGCCATGGGCGATCCGATGGCCACGCGCACCTGGCGGTCCTCCGCCGACGACGCCAACGTCTCGACCGCTTCGCGCGCCAAGGCCGCCAGGTCGACGTCCTGCCGGTCGATCTTCAGTTCACCGCCCTCGAGGCGGGCCACGTCGCGCACGTCGGCGACGAGCCGCTCCACGTGCTCGACGTTGCGCTGCACGATGGCGAGGCTGTTCTGCGCTTCCGGGGCCATGCGTTGCTTGAGCAGGCGCAGCTGGATCTTCACGGGCGAGAGCGGGGAGGCCAGGTCGTGCGCCAACTGCTGCAGGAGGTGGATGCGCTGCCGCTGCGCCTCGCGCAGCAGCTCCTGGGCGCGGCGGGCCTCCGTCACGTCCTCGGCGATCCCGACGATGCTCACGGGCTTGCCGTCCGTGCCGAGGACAGGGAACGTGCGGGCACGGATCTGCTTGATTCCCCCGGACGGCAGCAACGCACGGAACTCCAGCAAAGGCTCGTTCTTCGCCAGCCCCGCCTGCACGCGAGGCAGGTCATCAGGATGGACCGCCTTGAGCCAATCGAACGGGTCCGCCATCGCCTGCTCGACACTGCGGCCCAACACGGTCTGGTAGGCGGGGCTCGTGTAGCGCATCCGGCTGAAGTCGGCGGCGACGACGAAGAAGACCTCCGGGATGTTCTCAGCGACTTGGCGCAGGACCTGTTCACTGTCGTTGAGCCGGCGCGCGTCCCGTTCGGCGAGCGAGGAGGCCGTGACCGAGATGACCGCCGCCGCGGTCAGCAGAAGGCCTAGGGTCAGGTCTTCCGTGTCCAAGGATGCACCGAACCGTCGGTCCTCCAAGGCTTCCAGCCCCCAAGCGAGCACGATGGTGATGACGGAGAAGAGGGCCGCGAAACGGGTGGGGAGGAGGATGCCCGCCAAGAGGATGGGCACCACGAGGAAGGGAAGCGAGAGTTGTCCCGTTTCGTGGTCGGCGGCGGAGACGCGGCTTGCCCAGAGGACGCCCACGACCGCGACGAGGGCGAGCAGGATCCCAGCATCCAACCGACCGGAGCGCACCAGGAAGTAGCCCGCCGCGATCCCCGCCAACGCCGCGACCGTGAGCCACTTGGGATCGACGGACGCTGAACTCCCGGGCGGGGCCGGAAAAAGGAGCGTGACCAGGCAGACCATGGCCAGGGCAACGAAGAGGCCTGCCGCAAGGCGCGCGCGCCGCTGCCCGCTCGAGTCCTCGATGGACGGGTGGACGCGCCACAAGGTCGCGATGCGCGCACGCCAGCCGGCCATCGCCCTGTCAACGCCGGTTGGCCTCTAAACGTGTGCCGACGACGTGGTCCCGCGGATCATTCCCTCGAGGAACAGCTCCCCGGCCTTGTACGAAGAACGGACAAGCGGACCGGAGGCAACGTACAGGAACCCGAGGCGCCGCGCCATGGCGGCGTAGAAATCGAACCTGTCAGGGTGCACGAACTCCGTGACCGGCAGGTGGCGCGCCTCCTGCGTCGGGCGCAGGTACTGGCCGAAGGTGACGATGTCGACGCCGGCGGCGCGCAGGTCGCGCAGACACTCCTCGACCTCGGCCTCCGTCTCGCCGAGGCCCAGCATGATGGAGGTCTTGGTGAACTTGGCTCCAAGCCGTTTGTAGTCGCGAAGGACCTGCATCGTCTGGTCGTAATCGGCGCGACGGTCGCGCACCGAGGGGCTTAGGCGGCGAACGGTCTCGACGTTGTGCGCGACGACGTCGGGCTTGGCCTCGACGATGCGCTGCAGCGCGCCTTCATCGCCTTGGAAATCCGGCGTGAGGACCTCGACGAGGAGCTTGGGGTGGTCCGCCTTGCACCGTTCGATGACCCTGCCGAAATGGTCCGCGCCGCCGTCGGGAATGTCGTCGCGGTCCACGGAGGTGATGACGACGTAGCCGACGCCCATGAGGCCCACCGTCTCGGAGGCCTTGCGCGGCTCCTCCGCGTCCAAAGCACCAGGCTTGCCGGTAGGGACGGAGCAGAAGCGACAGCCGCGGGTGCAGGTGCCGCCCATCACCATGATGGTCGCCGTGCCGACGCCCTTCGGCCCGCCGCCCCAGCACTCGGCGAGGTTCGGGCAGCGCGCCTCCTCGCACACGGTGCTGAGGCCGCGCTCGCGCAGCGCCTGCTTGATGGCGGCGTACGCCTGGCCGCCGGGAGCCTTGACCTTGAACCACTCCGGCAGGCGGGGCCGCCCGCTCCCCGCCGAGGCCGGCGCCCCGCCGGCGATAGGCAGGTTCGGGAGTCCCGTCACGAAGGCCGTCGACTTCCGCCGCAGGGAAAAGGCTTGGGCCAGGAGACGCTAAGCGACTGCATCTTCCCAGAAATCGAGGGCCTCCTCGATGACCTCATGGCAAGCCTGCCGGTCATGGCGTTTCAGGCGGACGAGGCGGTCACGCAAGACGAAGGGGAGTTCGATGGACGTCGCATCCTTGGTCCGGGGCATGCACGAGGAACCGCGAGGCTCCTCTAGGAACCTCCAGGCAGGGAAGTGAATCTGGGTAGCGGAACTATGGAAGAAACCCAATCGGGACCTAACAGACCCTGGTCTCGCCGAGTCCCAGGTCCCACATCTCGGCCTTGGGCCGCTTCGTCTTCGCCCACTCCTCCATCCATTTCTCCAACGGCTCCAGGAACGGCTCGCGGGTCAGCACGAACGTGCCCCAGTGCATGCCGACCATGCGTTTCGCCTTGAGGTCCGCGCACGCCTGCACGGCTTCGGCGGGGTTGGTGTGCACGGGCTGCATGAACCAGCGCGGGTCGTAGGCGCCGATGGGGAGGATGGCCACGTCGATGGGGCCGTGGCGATTGCCGATCTCCTTGATGTTGGGGCCGAAGCGGGTGTCGCCGGCGAAGTAGACCTTCCTGCCGCCCGCCTCGATGATCCACGAGCCCCACAGGCGGCGGCAGACGTCAGCGAGGCCGCGGCGGCACCAGTGGTGCGAAGGGGTGAAGGTGAAGGTGACGCCGCCCGACTCGGCGGATTCCCACCAGTCGAGCTCGGTGACCTGGGTGAAGCCGCGCTTGGTGAACCACTGGGCCGTGTTGGCGCCGACGAAGACCGGCGTGTCGCGCGGCAGCCGGCGCAAGGTCGGCGCGTCGAGGTGGTCGTAGTGGTCGTGGCTGATGACCACGGCGTCGATCCTCGGCAGGTCCTCCCAAACGAGCCCAGGACGCGTCATGCGCTTCGAGCGGGGGCCTGGAAGCTTCTCCGACCAGATGGGGTCGGTCAGGATGGCGCGGCCGCCGATGCGGACCAGCGTCGTGGCGTGGCCGACCCAGGTGACCGAGACGTCGCCTTCGCGCAGCTTTGGCAAGACGCCGTCGCCGCGCGGCACGAGATGGGCGACCTTCTCGGCGCCCTTGCCGCCGAAGCCGCCTTGGCGCAGGATCTTCCAGATCATCGAGCGCGTCGGCAGCGGGCTCGAGAGCCGGTCCTTGAAGTGCCTTGGCCAGGGCCGGCGCTGGTTGGGCTGCACGGTCTTTGGCTCCACGGGCTTCGCGGCGCCGGCCGGCTTCTTGGGCACGCCGCTCGATTGGGGCGGGGGGAATAGGGTTTCGGAAGGGAGGTCCGTGCCGGCCGCCCGGCACCGACTCCCACGGAACAGGGATTCCACGAATGACTCGTATGCCGTCATGATGCCGTTTCGTTGGGATTCGCGCAATCCCTGTTTGGGCGTCGTCGGCGTCGCCGTCGGAAAACGTTGCCCGGTCGTGAAGCAGGAACGGCGCCGCGTCGAGAGCTGCGAACTCCTACCCGAACCCTTGATATCCAAGCATCCGTGGACGACTCCACAGCATGCGCATCGCGACGCTGCTGGCCGACCGGTGCCAACCGAAGAAGTGCCAGCAGGAATGCATCCGCTTCTGCCCGCCGGTGCGGTCGGGCGTAGTGGACACCATCAAGATGGACCCGGAGAAGGGCAAGCCCGTCATCTCCGAGGAACTGTGCATCGGGAGCGGCATCTGCGTCAACAAGTGCCCCTTCGACGCCATCCGCATCATCGGCCTGCCGCAGGAGCTGGAGGGCGAGCTGGTGCACCAGTACGGCAAGAACGGCTTCCGCCTGTTCAAGCTCCCCGTCCCCAAGCTCGGCGCCGCCACCGGCATCCTTGGTCCCAACGGCATGGGCAAGACGACCGCCATCCGCGTCCTTGCCGGCGAGGAGATCCCCAACCTCGGCGACTGGGAGACGCCGCCGACGTGGGACCCGTTCCTCGCCAAGCACAAGGGCACGGAGCTCGGCGACTACCTGCGCATGGTCGTCGACAAGGGCGTGCGCACCGCGCGCAAGCCGCAGTACGTCGACCAGCTGCCCAAGGCCTTCAAGGGCCGCGTCCGCGACCTTCTCAAGAAGGCCGACACGGACGGCCGCTGGGACCTCGTCGTCCCGCGCCTGAACATCGGGCACGTCCTCGACCGCGAGATGGAGCAGGTCTCCGGCGGCGAGCTGCAGCGCATCGCCATCGGCGCCACGCTCCTGAAGGACGCCGACGTCTACTTCTTCGACGAGCCCAGCTCGTACCTCGACATCCACGAGCGCCTGCGTGTGGCCCAAGTCATCCAGGAGCTCGCCGCGAAGAAGCGCGTCGTCGTCATCGAGCACGACCTTGCGGTCCTCGACTTCCTCACCGAGCAGGTCCACCTCGTCTACGGCGAGGAAGGCAGCTACGGCGTCATCACGCAGGCGCGCAGCGTCCGCCATGGCATCAACACGTACCTGGACGGCTTCCTGCCCGAGGAGAACATCCGCGTCCGCGAGGAGCCCATCCGCTTCGAGGCGCACCCGCCCCGCGTCAAGTCGGAACTGATCGACCTCCTCGAGTTCCC
>JAXDQQ010000089.1:0-2991 GCA_034667805.1 Thermoplasmata archaeon
ACCAGGGTCGCCGTGTCCACGAAGCGGCCATTGGCCAGAGGCTTAAGGAAGCACGGAAACCGCGCGCCGACGACCACCCAAGTCCAGCATCCTCAAGTCCGGCCGGCCTGGTGGCGCGGCGCCGGCATGACCACCACGGGTGCGGCCGCGGCCGCCGTCTTCGCCGTCACCTTCCTCCTCCTCGGCCTCGGCCGCATGGGGCGCTGGAAGCTGCCGCGCGGACCGGTGGCCCTGGCGGGCGGCCTGGTCACCGCCCTCCTGCTGCGGCTGTCGTGGACGGTCGTCGACCTGCAAGTGCTCCTCCTGCTCGCGGGCCTGATGGGGCTCGCTGGCCTCGCCGACGCCGCCGGCCTCTTCGCGGGGTTGCGCCGCCGCATCGTCGGCCTCGCTCCAGGCCTTGCGTTGTGGGTCGCGCTGGCGGTCATCGCCGCGTCGAGCGCCGCCATGCTCAACGACGCGGCCGTCGTCGTCCTCGTCCCGCTCCTCTTGCCCGTCCTCCTGGCACGCGGGCTTCCGGCAGTCCCCGTCGTGACCCTGATGGCCTGCGCCGCCAACCTTGGCAGCCTGCTCACGCCGTACGGCAATCCGCAGGACGCCGTGCTGGCTCGGGCCGCCGGCCTCGGGCCCCTCGACTTCCTCGCCGTCCAAGGTCCGCTCGTCGCGGTCGGCATGCTCCTGCTCGCCGTCCCGTGCTGGCTGCTCGGCCGCCATGCCGTCCCCGTTCCCGCTCCGCTCGCCGCTCCCTTGGTCCATCGCGGCCGCCCCTGGCTCATCGCCGTCGTCCTCGGCTTCGGCGTGGCGGCCGCCTTCGTCCCCGACTGGCCCGGCTGGGGCCTCGGCACCTTGGCCGTGGTCGCCTTGGCGGTCGCCTACGCAGGCCTGCGCCCACTGCTGGGAGCCACCGCCGACCGCGCCGTCACCCGCGCCATCGACGTCAACGTCCTGCTGCTCTTCGTCGGGCTCTACCTCCTCACGGGCGGCTTGGGCGTCTGGTTCCCGCCGCAATGGGTGCCGACGGCCGCGATGGCCACGGTCTGGCCCTCGCTCGGCGTCGTGGCCGTCCTCTCCAACGCCGTCGGCAACGTCCCCGCGATCCTCGTCCTCCTCCGGCTCGACGAAGCGTGGACCATCCGCCATGCTCCCTTCCTCGCCTCCGTCAGCACACTGTCCGGCGCGCTCCTGCTCACCGGCTCCGCGGCCAGCCTCATCGCGGCGGACCAGGCGCGCAAGCTCGGCGTCGAGGTGCGCTTCCTCGCGTTCCTCCGACACGCCGTCTGGCTGTTGCCTCTGGTTCTCGCCGCGGCGTGGCTGACCTGGTGAGGGTGACGGCGCCGACGCCAGCCGCCTAGCGGCGACGACGGACCAGCGCCACGAGGAAGACCGCCACCAGCACGACGCAGGCGCCGACGACGGCGCCGATGACGAGGGACGCCCGCACGGTGTCCATGCCGTAGGGGCCTGGCGCGTCGCTCGGCCCGCCGAACGTCGCCGGTGGGACGACGTTGTCGAGGAGGGCTAGGCTGCGCGCGGTCCACAGGTTCGACAATGCCTGCGCCGTCTGGTTCTGGTCCTGCGACAATTCGACGAGGCTCACGGAGAGCATGGGCTCGACGCCGGCGCTGCGCGCCGTGTCGATCGCCCGCGAAGCTCCTTGCACCGCTGCGTCGAGCACGGCGGGCGGCACGGCGGACCCGCCGGCCGTCTGCATGGCGACGCTGGCGGCCGTCCGCGCCTCGATGGCCTCGAGCACCGCTGCGTCGGTGCGGCCCGCCTCGAAGTGGGCGTGCGCCTCCGCCAGGTGCGCCGACGCGTCGGCCACCAGTTCGGTGCCAAGGACGGCCGTCGCGTAGGCGACGTCCTCCTCCGCCGTCTCGATGGCGTCGTCGGCGAGCGCCTGGCGGTCGTCGAGCGGCGGGCCGGCGCCGAAGGTGGTGCGCAGGTCGGCCCACCAGACCGCGGTGCCGGCGCGCTCGACGCAGAAGGTGCTGGAGAAGAGCGACTGGATCCAGTCCTCGACCTTCGTCGCCTGGTCATGCTGCGCCTGCGCCTCCTCCATGAGGCCGCGGGCCTGCGCCGCGCGCTGCTGGGCGGACGCCACGGCGTACAAGGCGGTCAAGCCGGAGGCGCGCAGCGGCTGCGCGATGCCCTCGGCCGTTTCCACGGCCTTCTCGCAGCCCTCCAGCGCAGCCAGCACGACGCCTTCCTGCGAGTTGCGCGCCGTGCCGAGGAAGGTCGTGAGGTTCTCGGCGCGGCCGGCCTGGATGGCGCCCTGGAAGGCGCGGGTCGCGGCGAGGTAGTAGCGCTGGTCCGCCGTCGCCTCGCGCGCCGCCGCGAGGCGCTCCTTGGCCACGTCGACCTCGTCCTGGACGCGGGCGCGGTCGTTGGCGCTGAGCCGGCCGACGCGCGGGTCGGCGGCGATGCGGGCGAGGCGGTCGTCGAGGTCCTGGACGCGGTCGGCGACGGACGGCCCGAGGTCCTTGGCGTAGTCGGTGGTGCCCGGCACGGGCGCGGACGGCTGCTGGACGTCGATGCCGGCGGCGCGCAGGACGTCGACCAGGCTGACGGCGGCGAAGCATTCGATCTCGAGGTCCTGGCAGTGCTGTTGCATGTCGACGGCCACGGTGCGGCCCTTGACCTGCGTGGTGGCGACGTCGAGCCCCGCCGGGTAGAGGAAGGTCTTGATGCCGGCCTCCTTGGCGCCTTCCGCCTTCGCCGGGATGCCGCCCACGGGGCCGATGGTGCCGTCCGGGTTGATGGTGCCCGTCGCCGCGACGTCGGGGTCGAGGGTCCAGGGGGAATCAGGCTGGCGCACGTTGTGCAGGGCCGTCGTCAGCGCCAAGGCCATCACGGCGCCGGCGGAGGGGCCGCCGATGACGGTGGATTCGGAGCTGAACGAGACGAGGTAGTCGTAGTCCTCCCAGTCGGCGGCAAGAAGGTTCGCGGCCACCCGGCTGGCCAGGCGCGCCGAGCCCTGCATGTCGGTCTGCGCCA
>JAXDQQ010000090.1:0-7604 GCA_034667805.1 Thermoplasmata archaeon
AGGTGATCTCTTCGTAAGGACCCGTACCGCCAGGCACGTTGCCATTGTTCGGCGCCATCTGGTGGTCGACCGGCTCAGCGGAACCAAGCACCGCCGTCCCTGCCATGAGCGAGACGCCGAAACTGGCGATGCCCCCTCCGTAGGCGCCGCTGCCGATGAAGGCCTGCGCCGTGACCGTCCCGCCAATCGCGATGGTCTGCGCCAAGGCAGGCTGGAGTGGGATGTGTGCATCCACGTCCTCCTGCGCCACAGGGTCGACGCCGATCCCGGCCCCTGGGATTACCGTGCCCGCGCCGGTGAGATAGTAGGGGGCCTCGTCACCGTCCTCCAGGAGCGCGTTGATCCAGCCCGTGAGGCCGTCAGTGGTGGCGTGGCAGTACAGCTTATTGTCGCCGACCACGAAGGGCGGGGCCGATGCCGCTTGGGCTTGGACATTGACGCTCGCGAAAAGCAGGAATGCGATGACGCCGATGGGAAGGATGAGCGGGCGAACCGCCATGCAACGCTGACCTGATGGCCTATCATGAGCATTCGGGTCGCGTTGTCGAACGCAAAGGAGGCGCCGCTGGGCGACGCGAGGAGAGTGATCGTGTGGAAGGGGTGCTGCGGCCTGTCCCGATCCACGGCTCCACGCCTTTCGGCCTCGTTGGAACCGGAGTTCCATCGACGCTCAGGTTTTCCCCTATGTACCGGGCGAGGTGCCCGGCCTTCGGTTCGCTTCCGTGGGCCGACCCTTCCGGATCGGTGACGGTGAAGGACGAGTGTGCCGCGTCCTTCTCCTGTGCGGTGAAGGGCCAATGCCGAAGCATTGTCCGATGCGGGCAGGCGGGGCCTGCTCGCAATCATAGGGATTGGCGCGTGCTATCCATAAGGATAGGGATACGGGAAACCGAAACTGGCCAATTTATCGGCCCGGACCGAGGATTGCCCTTGCCCTTCCTGGGCAGTTGACCCCTCATGGACCCCACCGCGATGAACTTCGGCGACCTGAACTGGCTGGCCATCGGGCTGGGCGTCCTCGCCATGATGATTGTCGGCTTCATCTGGTACGCGCCGTGGTTCCCCACGGGCAAGATGTGGGCCCGCAACCAAGGCATGGACCCGAAGAACATGCCCAAGGTCCCCGGCGGCAAGATGGCCGTCTCGATGATCCTCATGGTCCTCGGCTCCTTCCTCATGATGTTCGTCTTCGCGCACACCAACATGGTGTACCAGGACGCCTTCCGCAACACAGACACCGGCGGAACCGCCGACTACGAGCTCACCATGATGGACACGCTCACGGGGGCGTTCTTCACCTGGCTCGGCTTCATCGTCCCGCTGAACTTCAACGCCGTCGCCTTCGACAACAAGCCGTGGTCGATGTTCTTCGTCAACGCGGGCTACTACCTCGTCAGCCTGCTCATCGCCGGCGTCCTCCTGGCCACGCTCTAGGCCGGCCGCCGCCTCCTTTTTCCTCTCCTTCCTCCCGCCCGTCTCCTGGATGAACCCTTCGGCCCCGCCTCAAATAGCGCCGGGGGCCCCATCAACGTCGTGCGCAAGAACGTCCACGACGCCAGGCCGGCCCTGAAGTACCGCCTCCCGCGCGCCAAGGGGGCCCACGACCCCGTCAAGGTCCTGCACGCGCAAGGCTACCTGTCCCATCCGCCGGTCGAGCACGAGGACACGTGGTTCGAGCGGCCGCAGGGCGCCATGCTCGGCTCCATCGTCCTGCGCCACGTCATGCCCGACGGCCACTGGACCATGGCGTGGGAGACGACGATCCGCACCGGCGACGAGGCGGAGAAGCACCACCTCTGGACCAAGGTCGACGGCCCGACGATGTGGGCGCGCCTTGAGCGCCTCGGCATGAAGCCCGTCACCACGATCCGTTCCACGCGCGTGGCCCTGAACAAGGGGCCGCACCAGGTCGCCCTCGAGCGCGTGCGCAGCATGGGCGACTTCCTCGAGCTCCCCGGCGTCGGCCGCGACGGCACCATCCGGCACGAGTTCCACGACCTCCTGCACCACCTCGGCGCCATGGGTCCGCCCGAGCCGCGCTCGTACCGCGAGCTGTTCGCCGCTGCGGCAGCCCCCGCCGCCTAGCGCAGGCTGAAGCCTTCGAGCAGCGCGATGCGCCCGGCGCCGGCGCTCGCGTCGTCGTTCGTCGCGTCGGCCTTGCCGGCGCAGCCCGACGTGCAGCCGTCGGCGTAGGCCACGACGAACCCGCCGGACGCCGTCTGGTCCGCGGTGAGGAAGTCGCCGAGGTTGCGCAGGCAGCCCGACCCGCCGAAGCACACGGGGCCGACCTGGTCGGGGTCCTCCGGGGGCGTGGCGCGGTAGGCGGCGATGGCCGGCGCGTCCGTCTGCCCGTCCTCGACGGTCACGACGTAGAGGTGCCAGCGCGCCGATTGCGAGACGTCGCCGGTGTCCTCGCCGACGGGTTCATCGGTGCCGAGGAACGACAGGGCGAGGCGGCCTTCGGCGCCGGCCTCCATGGCCTCGAATGCCACCGAGCCGACGCCCGGCGGCATCACCGACCACGGGCCGTGCCACGTGGCGCCGAGGTCGTCGCTGCGCGCGAGGACCATGTGGCTCTCGTAGTCCTGCCACATGGCGTACAGGTGGCCCGCGGCGTCGAACTCGACCTCCGGGGTCGCGCTCAGCAGGCCGCCGTCGCCGGGACCGCGGACCAGGGTCCACGTCAGGCCCGAGTCGCGGCTGATGGCGACGTAGATGGTCGGGCAGCCGTTGCCGATGGGCACGGCCGCCGTCCCGTCGGGGCCGACGGTCGGGAAGCCCGTGACGGCCCCGCAACCTTGGCCCGGCACGACCTGCTGCCCCATGACGTAGGCGCCGCGCACGGCGACCGGCTCGTCGACGGGCCACGTGAGTCCCCCGTCGTAGCTGACGGTGCACCAGTTGGAGAGCACAACGGAGGCGCCGAACGGGGCGTTGACGTTGCGGCACTGGTAGAGGACCGAGGGGTAGGCCGCTCCCGCCAGCGGGTTCGGCTCGGGTCCGGGAAGCCCGGCGGCGAGCTTGAGGAAGTCGTACACGGGCAGCGCTCCGCAGGAGGCCGGCCTCTCCGTCCAGGTCGCGCCCTGGTCGTCGCTGTAGGCGAGGTTCGAGCACGCGACGGCCAGCATGTTGAGCTCGTAGATGCGCTCGGTCACGGGGTCCGTGGCAAGCATCGGGTCGAAGCTGAGGATCGGTTGCGTGTGGGCGACCGCCCACGTCTGGCCGCCGTCCCGGCTGACGATGGTCGAAGAGGCGGTCCCGGTCGGGTCGTCGCCGGTGCTGACGCAGCAGACCGCCATCGTGCCGGACTTGGTGATGCCCAACGCGGGTTCGTAGAAGCCGAAGCCGGTGTCGAGCACGCGGACCGTGGCGTCCAAGGAGGGTTCACCCGCCAGGACCCAGGCGTCGTCACGGACGACTGCAGGAGCGACCGGGCCCGTCGCCGGGCCGTCGGGCGTCGACTGGCATCCCGCCAAGGCGGCGAAGACGAGGAGGCAAGGCAGCAGGATCCGGACGCGGTCCACGGACCCACCCCACCGACGGGACGTATGGGCTTTCTGGTCGACCCGTCGGGCAACCGGCCAGGGTCCAGCGTTCACCTCTTAAGCCACCCTCCATCGTGGAACCCCCGTGGCCTCCGGGAAGCGCGACTACTACGAGGTGCTCGGCGTGGCGCGCGACGCCGACGCGGACGCCATCAAGAAGGCGTACCGCAAGCTCGCCATCCAGCTCCACCCCGACCGCAACAAGGCCGCCGACGCCGAGGAGCGCTTCAAGGAACTGAGCGAGGCCTTCGCCGTCCTGTCCGACCCGCAGAAGAAGGAGCGCTACGACCAGTTCGGCCACGCCGCCATCGACCAGCAGTACTCGTCGGAGGACCTGTACCGCACCATCAACTTCAACGACCTGTTCGGCGGCATGGGCCTCGACTCGCTCTTCGCCCAGATGTTCGGCATGGGCGGCGGCGGGGGCGGAGGCGGCGGCCGAGGAGGGCCCAGCCGCGGCCGCGACCTGCAGGTCGCCCATACCATCACCTTGGAGGACGCCTTCGCCGGGACGGAGGCCGAGCTCACCTACTGGCGGCTCGAGGGCTGCGCCAGCTGCAAGGGCTCGGGCGCCGAGCCCGGCTCGAAGGTCGACACCTGCCCCGCCTGCCGCGGCACTGGCCAGGTCGCGCGGCTCATGCGCACCGCCTTCGGCACCCTGCAGCAGGTCGGCGCGTGCCCCGAGTGCCGCGGCGTCGGCCGCCGCATCGAGACGCCGTGCAAGACCTGCAAGGGCTCCGGGCACGACCGCCAGAAGCGCACGGTCGCCGTGAAGGTCCCGCCCGGCATCGAGACCGGCCAGAGCCTACGCGTGCAGGGGCAGGGCGAGGTCGGCGCCCGCGGCGGGGCCTACGGCGACCTCTACGTCGAGGTCCACGTCAAGGAGCACCCGCGCTTCCACCGCGAGGGCGCCGACCTGCTCGCCGAGGAGCCCATCTCGATCCCGCAGGCCGTGCTGGGCACGACCTTGGAGCTCGAGACCCTGGACGGCGTCGTCGAGGTGCAGGTGCCCGCCGGCAGCGAGACGGGCAAGACCCTGCGCCTGCGCGGCAAGGGCATGCCGTACCTGCGCGGCTCGGGCCGCGGCGACCTGCACGTCCGCCTGCGCGTCGTGACGCCCTCCAAGCTCTCCGACAAGGGGCGCAAGCTGATGGAGGAACTCGCCACCGAGCTCGACGGCGAACTGCCCAAGGGGCCACGCCGGTCGAGCAAGCCCAAGCAGGGCCTCATGGACCGCCTCTTCGGCGACGGGCACTAGGCCGGCACTAGGCTGGCCCTCGTTCCGCCTTCTCCTGGAGGGGCTTGCCGCGGTCCACCAACCTTTCAGGACCCAGCGACAAGGCTTATCCCCTGAAGGATGGCTTTTTCTCTGGAATGCGGACCTCGGCCCTCGCAGCCCTTCTGCTCCCTGCCTTGCTGGCAGGCTGCTTGGGCGGTGAGGGCCCGCTGGCGGTGCCGACGGGGCAGATCGACGGCGCCGTCGTCGACCAGCTGTTGCGCCCCTTCGCGAACCAGACGGTCTACCTGAGCCAACTCGACCGGACGGACCAGACGAGCGCGCTTGGGGGCTTCACCTTCCGCGACGTGCCGGTCGGCAGCTACACGCTCCTGACCGCGCACGACGGGACGCAAGGCGCGGCGGCCGTCGTCGACGTCGAGGCGGGAAGGATCAGCAAGGTCATCCTGCAGCTCATGCCCACCCCGACGCGAGACCCGCACATGGCGATTTTGCCTTCCCGCTCCGGTTTCGAGGACAGCGCCTGGTACGGCGAGGAGTGCGATTCCTGCGCCGGGGCGATCGACCTCCAGGGCGACGAGCGCCCCGCCGAGGTCGTCCTGGAGTGGCAATGGGATTCGAGCGCCCTCGGCGAGAACGGCAACGACGGCATGCGCTTCGAGGTCACGGACGACCAAGGCGACCTGCTGTACCGCGGGAACGCGGCGGCCTCGCCCTTCTCGGCCACCGTCGACGGCGCAGATATCCCGGCCAGCGTCCGGGAGCTGCACGTGCAGGCCTGGTTCGGGCCGGCCTTCGTCCCGCGCGCCAACTTCCGCATGGAATCCTACGTCACCGTCTACTACGGCGCGACGAGCGACGACATGTTCTCCGCCTGATTCAGCGAACGGCCCCGGATTCAGCGGATTTCCGCCGCGGAGGGGGCGCATTCGGCTGAATCCTTTGGGGAATCGGCTGAATCAAGATTAAGACCGGCCTTCCTGTGGGCGCAACCGGTCCCCTTGGCGATCAAGAAAGCCGACCTTGAGCAGCTGGCCGCCCGCGTCGGCCGCGACAACGTCCTGAGCTCCGAGGCGGACCGCATCGTCTACTCGACGGACATGGGCGCGCCGCCCGGCATCGTCGACCTCCTCGTCAAGCGCCTGGCCGACGCCGTCGTGCGCTGCCACACCATCGAGGACGTCGAGACGACCATCCAGTTCTGCCTCAAGCGCTTCATCCCGGTGACGCCCCGCGCGGCCGCCACCAACGCGTACGGCGGCGCCGTCCCCAAGCGCAAGGGCATCGTCCTCGACCTCACGCCGATGAACAAGGCCCTCACGATCGACGAGAAGGCGCTGACCGTCAAGGCCGACGCCGGCGTCGTCATCTGGGACCTGCAGAAGCGCCTCAACGACGTCGGCCTCGAGCTGCCGACCTACCCGACCTCGGCGCTCGCGGCCACCATCGGCGGCTTCGTCGCCATGGACGGTCACGGCATCCACTCGACGCGCTCCGGCAACATCGGCAAGCACGTCCTGGAAGTCGAGGGCGTCGGTCCTGATGGCCAACGCTTCAGCCTGCGCGACCGCGAGCAGCTCGACTTCCTGGTCGGCCTCGGCGGCTCCACCGGCGTCATCACCTCCGTCAAGCTCAAGGTCGTCGAGGCGAGCGTCGACAAGCCGGTGCTCATCACCGTCAAGGACGACGCCGCCGTGCAGCAGGTCGTCGAGGAGGCCACGCGCCGCTTCAAGCCGAAGCACGTGATGTTCCACAACTCCGACTTCTTCGCCCTGCGCGCCGAGGCGACGGGCGCCAAGAAGAACCCGTTCGCGGACAAGAGCGCCGTGCTCTTGGTCTTCCGCGAGCCGGACCTGGCCGCGGCCAAGACCGACCTCGAGCGCCTGGCCGCCCGCGTCGGCGGCGAGGTCGCCGACGACAAGACCGCGGCGGACGAGTGGGCCGCCCGCTTCTATCCCATCCGCGCCAAGAGGCTCGGCCCCAGCCTCGTCGCGGGCGAGACCTTCGTCCCCGTGGCGAACCTCGCGAAGTACCTCAAGACCCTGCGCGCCAAGGTCTCGGTCGCCGACCTGTCGGTCGAGGGCCACGTCACCGACGACGGCCGCATGTACTTCTTCATCTTCACGCTCGACGACGAGCGCCGCCCGAACTACCCGCTGGGCTGGGGAACGTCGGCGTGGATCCTCGCCGCCGCCAAGAAGCTGGGCGGCACTTCGTACCACAGCGGCGTCTGGCTGCAGTGGGAATCGAAGTCCGTCTTCGGCGAGACCCGCTACAAGCGGCTGAAGGCGTACAAGTCGCAGGCGGATTTCCGCTGCCTGATGAACCCGGGCATGGTGTTCCCCTACCCGGCGCCGGTCCCGGAGTTCGTCTGGAAGATGAAGGTCAAGGGCCCCATCCCGGCCCCCAGCCTCGGCTTCCAGCTCGCCGCCGGCAACCCCATCCTGATGCGCGTCGGCGGCGCGATGAAGTATCGCCGCCACAAGAGCCTGGGCGTCCAGGCGGCCGACGTCGCGGCCGACCTCGCCCGCGGCGGCGACCAGCTCGCCATCCTATCCAGCGACATCTGGGGCATCGACCTCGCCTCGGCACAGGCGATCCCCAACCCCGGCAACCTGCCGATGACGCAGACGGTGCGCGGCAAGCTCGTGCTCGCCCGCGCCTTCGTGCAGGGCAAGATCGTCGACCCGTGGAGCCTGAAGCCGGCCCTCGACGTCGCCGACCCGACGCCCGAGGAGGCGAAGGTCTTCCTCGACTACCCCGCCGCGCTGAAGATCATCGAGGCGCTGCGCGTCGCCGCCACCCGCGACGGCGTCACCCTC
>JAXDQQ010000091.1:0-4022 GCA_034667805.1 Thermoplasmata archaeon
GTCCGCGAGGCATAGGATGGCGACGCGGACCCAGAAGGCGGCCATGAAGCAGAAGGCCGACGACAAGGCGGACCAGGCGCAGGCGACCAAGGCGGCGAAGGCCGACCAGGCGCAGGCGACGAAGGACGCCAAGACCGCCAAAGCCAGCGCCAGGCAGGCCGCCAAGAGCCAGAAGGCCGCGCGACCCAAGGCCGCCAAGCCCGCGAAAGCCAAGCCCGCGCCCAAGGGGAAGAACGGCGCCAGGCGGAAGGCCGGGAAGGCCTTGGCCTTCGAGGCCGTCGCGGCCGACAAGCCTGACGTCGAGCAGGACCCGGCCGTCGAGTTCCACGAGATCGGGTCCAAGCCCGGCTTCTTCGACCGCCTGAAGCAGCGCCGCATCGAGAAGGCCGCCGAGCGCGCCGTCGAGGAGCATCGCCGCGAGGCCGAGCGCGTCGCCGCGCAGGAGCGCCAGCGCAAGCTCGACGAGAAGCAGCGCGTCGAGCGCGAGGCCCGCGAGAAGGAGGAGGCCAAGCAACGCGCCGCCGACGAGCGCAAGATGAAGGGGGCGCTCGACCGCGCCGAGGCGCGCGCCGCCAAGGAGGCCGAGGCAGAGGAGGCCGCCCGCCGCGAGGCCGAGGCGGCGCAGGCCAAGCTGGCCGCGCAGGCGGACGCCAAGGCCCGGCGCGCCGAGGAGGCCGCAGCCGAGGAGGCCGCGGCGGAAGAGGCCAAGGCCCACCGCGCCGCCGAGCGCGCCCGCAAGCGCGAGGAGCTCGCGGCCGAGGAGCGCCGCCTGGCCGAGGAGCAGGCCGCGCGCGACGCCGAGGAGGAGGTCGAGGCGCGCCGCAAGGCCGCCAACAAGAAGTTCGTCGCCGAGCAGAAGAGCTGGGTGCAGGAGCCCGACCTCGAGTTCGAGGAGGCCTCCAAGCCGGTCAAGGAGTCGGACGCGATGGTGCCCGCCAAGGGCGGCGCGACGGCCGCCGACGCGCAGGCCGAGCTCGTTGCGCGCGAACTCGCCAAGCGCCGCAGCAAGCCCATCGTGCTCGAGGTCGAGGAGGCGCCCGCGCCGCGCATCCCGAAGGCGCCGCTGCGCCCCGGCGAGCAGGAGGTCGCCCTGCAGGCGCCGCACATCCCCGAGACGCCTCGCGAGGCGGCCCCGTCGCAGCCGTCGGAGTCCTTCGGGTTCACCATCCCGGAAGCGTTCCTGCTGCTCGCCAACGGCGGCGGCTGGGACGAGCGCGCCGAGCAGAACCACGAGGGCTCCTTCGGCGGCGCCCTTGCAGGCGCCATGGTCCTCGAGCTGCTCATGCGCGGCCAGGTCATGGTGCAGCGCGACCGCATCGTGCTCACGGGCGAGCCGACGGACGACGAGGCGCTCGCGCCCATCGTCGCGCGCCTGCGCCGCATCCGCGAGAAGAACGGCGACCTCACCAGCCTGCAGCAGACGGCGCAGCTCGCCAAGGCGAACCGCGACCTCCTGACGCCCTTCAAGCAGCGCCTGGCCGACAAGGGCCTGGCGACCTACGGCTCGCGCCGCCACCTCGGCCTCTTCCACCGCTCATGGGTCGAGGTCACGGACGAGGGCGCGCAGGAGCGCCTGCAGAACCGCCTGCGCCGCGCCATCGCCGGCGGCGGCACGCCCGAGGCGGCGTCGATCCTCCTCTTGGGCCTGCTCGACGCCGCTGGACTGTTCGACACCGTCGTGCCGGACGAGGCGGCGGACTACAACCGCAAGCGTCTCAACGGGTTGCTCGGCGGCCGCGACATCATGGGTTACAAGGTCGACCCGGAGCTCAAGGCCCTGCAGGAGATCGCGACCCGCGCGGTGCTGAGCAACGTGCGCGCGTTGACCGTGCGAGGCTAGTCGTCCCGATTCCAAGGAAGGTTTCGGGGGGCCTGGGATTGAACAGATCCATTGACAATTAGCTGAGGTGCGCTACGGCGTTGCGCATTGAACTGATTCAGAATCAGCTCGATTCGGAGACTGGCGGCATCGGTCAAAGTTGCCAAAACGCATCTGCTGAATCCGAGGTCCCCCACACTTGGAGGCGGCCGCGGTCAACCTTCGAAGAACGGCAGCTCGAGCCTCGACTGTCCCGTGAAGGACACCTCATAGTTCGACAAGAGCGGCAGGAACGCCGAGGGGTCGTTGGCGCTGAGCTTGAGGGTCAGCGAGTCGCCCGGCTGGAAATCCGCCTTCGTCCAGTCGAAGCGCAGCACGAAGTCGTCGCCGTCAAGGTCGCCGCCGGACAGGGCCGCATGGGCGGCGCGGGTCAGGAGGGTCGCCTTGCCGGTCGCCCCGACGTGGTAGATCGAGCCGACGATCTGGTAGGGCGTCTCCGTGGAGTTGTCGGCCAGGTGCAGCCGGACGACGGGCGCGCCGAGGAGGACCTCGGAGCCGCTGAACTTGGCGCTGTCGAAGAACGAGGCCGTGGGATCCTGGCGGAACTGGGAGGGGGCCGCGTTGTTGGGCAGGCCCGTGAGGTCCCACACGCCGGTCGGCTCGTTGAAGGGGTTGCCGACGAGGCGCTGGCTGATGGTGAAGGTCACGTCGGACGAGTTGCCCGCCAGGGTCGAGTCGATGGCGCGCAGGTAGGACGTCTGCCAGCTCGGCGTGGGGAACTCGTTGTAGTCCAGCGCGCCGCCCTGGTTGGACGCGTCGACCGAGCGCAGGGCCGGCCACGAATCCACGCCGGTGTCCTTGCCGGCAAGGAAGTAGAGGAACCAGTCCATGGTGGCGGCCCAGCAGTCCTCAGGATCCTCGCCGTGCCCGCCCGTGTAGATGATGGCCCGCGTGAAGCCGCCCGCCGCCTCCCAGGCCACGTCGGCCTGCGGGAAGAGCGTCTCCTGGAGCCCTTGGCAGATGAAGAGAGGCTTGTCGATGGTGGACAGGCGCGACAAGGCGCTGCGGGCGTCCATCTGCGCCTGGACCGTCTCGAGGTCCGTGCGCGTCGAGGCCTTCTGGAGCCATTCCGCGATCATCGGCGTGAACTGGCCCTTGGTGCCGACGGCGCCGACGCCGACGAGCTGCGCGGCCCATTCCGCCTTCGGGACGTTGCCCGGCAGCAGGCCCTGGTAGAGGTCCACCCAGCCGTACATGGGCACCGCCGTCGTGACGCGCGGGTCGTCCACGAGGGCATTGTAGGCCTGGCCGCCCCCGTACGACTGGCCGACGATGCCGACCAGGCCGTTGGTGGAGTAGTGCGACTCGACGTGGTCGAGCACGGCGTCGAGGTCCTGCATCTCGGCCGGGCCGGCCACGGTGGACATGCCGGTCGAGCGGCCGAAGCCGCGCGCGTCGTAGGCGACGGCGATGAGGCCTTGGCGCGCGAAGGCGTCCAGGCGGTTGACCGTGTACTCGGCGTTGCCGCTCGAGTCAGGCGGGATGGGGGCACCCGACGCGCCGCCCACGCCCTCGAACTGCTCCTTGAAGAAGCCCCAGCCGTGCAGCGCGACCACGACGCCCCAGCGCGGCGGCGAGCCGTCCGGCAACGTGTCGGCGGTGACCGGCGTGTAGACGACGGCCGCGAGCGAGGTGCCGTCGAACGAAGGGATGGTGACGGCGGTCCGCTCGACGCCCGAGACCTTGATGGTGTCCGGGTCGTAGCCGACGTCGGCCGGCTGGACGGGGCCGGTGGGGCCGTGGTCCTGGTCGAAGACGCCCAGGCAGCCGGAGAGGGCGGGAAGGACCAACGCGACCGCGGCCCAGGCCAGACGCATAGGTGGGCCCAACCCGGGCGGGAATAAGCGTTTGTTGTCGTCCCCCTACAGGAGCGTCAGCAGGTCCCTGACGGCCAGGCGGACGTCCTTTTTTTCGTAGAGGATGCGATAGATCTCGGTCGTCAAGGGGAGCGGGATCTTCTCCTTCTCCGCCTGCTCGTGCACGAACTTGGCGGCGTAGACGCCTTCGGCGACCTGACCGCCCATCGTCGCCAGGGCTTCCTGCATCGTGAGCCCGCGGCCGAGGAGCTCGCCGACGCGGCGGTTGCGGCTGTGCTGGCTGGTGGCCGTGGCGATGAGGTCGCCCAGCCCGGACAGGCCGGTGA
>JAXDQQ010000092.1:0-3081 GCA_034667805.1 Thermoplasmata archaeon
GGACCGACGGCTTGCCTGGACCTTCGCCGTCACTCCGTTCGTGCTCCTGGCTGGCCTCCTCCACGAGGTCCCCGGCCACGAGGGGACGCCAGGCATGCCCTGGTGGTCCGCCGCGGCGCATGCCGCCTTGCTGTTCGGGCTCATGGCGGCGCATGCGAAGTGCTATTCCCTCTGGACGCCGCACGCGCCGAACCGCATGCTCGTCAACGAGTTCCTCACGCGGTCGTGGTTCGGCCTGTTCGGCCTCGTCGTCGTGGCCGCGCACGGCGACACGGGGCCGCTCTACCTCGTCATGGCCTCGGCGTGGGTGGTCGCGGCCTGGTGCACCCATTACCTCGTCCTGCGTTCACAGAAGGACTACCGCGCGCTGGAGAACCTGGCGCAGCTCGGCCTCTTCCTGGTCGGCTTGACGCTCATGGGCCTCGTCAGCATCCGCTTCGCGCTGACCATGTAGGGGCCGTCTAGCGCCACGAGACCAGGCGGGCGCCGGTGCGCCCGTCCGCGACGTCGCGGCCCGCCAGCCGGACCGAGACCTTGTCGCCAAGGCGCGCCCGCACGCGCCGCACCTCGCCGGACTCGGCGTCGAGCCACTCCAGCATCTCCTTGAGCGAGGCGTCGGCGAAGCGCAGCGGGTCGTCTTGCTCGCCGACGAAGAGCATCGACTCCCATTCGTCGACCTGGTAAGGACCGCCCGGGAGCTCGCGCGCCGGGATGCGGGCCTCGATGCCGTCGCCGCGCAGCACGAACAGGCTCGCCGGCGTGAGGCCGGTGATGCGGGCGCGCGAACCGCCCGTCGCTGCCGCCGCGGCGCCAGGCGTCGCGTCCTCGCCTTGTAGGCTCGCGAGGACCAGGCAGGACGCCTTGATGCGGCGCTCGAGGCCGTCGGCGGCGCGCTCCTGGTTGGAGCAGTGGTCGCACAGCGCACGAAGCGATTCGGCGGTGTGCGGCGCCGTCCCCGCGCGGCCGTCGATGAGCCACTTGAGGTTGCGGTGCACGACGAGGTCTGGGTACCGCCGGATGGGGCTCGTGAAGTGGCAGTAATGGGTCGAGGCGAGGCCGAAATGCCCCTGGTTGTCCGGCGTGTAGAAGGCGCGGCCCATGCAGCCCAGCATCTTCAGCGTCGCCACCTCGGCGAGCTCGTCGTCCTTCGCATAGGCGAGCTCCTCGAGGGCGGCGCGGAAAGGAGCGAGCCAGGCCTCGCGCTCCGTTTCGGTGAGGGTCACAAAGCCGACCGGGGCAGGTGCCGCCGCAGAGGGCGCAGAGGGGGCAGAGGCGTTCTCGGCGCTCGCTGCGCTCTCTGCGGCTTTTGCTTCTTGCCGTCGCGGCTTGACCTCGATGCCGCCGCCGAAGAGGTTCAGCTTCCCCCCGCCCGCCTTCAGCTGGTCCAGGAGCGTCATCCCCGCCGCCCCCGACTCGGCCTGGCCCGGGAGCTTCGGCAGCTCCAACCTCGAACGGAAGCCCATCGTCCCCAACTGGTGCGAGAAGCGTTCGGCGCGGTCGCGGTGCGGCAGCGGGTGGCAGCGGAACAGTTGCGCCACGGCCTCGTCGGCAAGGTGCTTGGCGACGGCCTCGTTGGCGGCCACCATGAACGTCTCGATCATCCGCGTGGCGTCGTCGGCGCGCTTCTCCAGGGCCGAGAAACCGGTGCTGCCGAGCAGGACCTTGAGTTCGCCAGTCTCCAGTTCGAGGCCGCGGCGGTTGCTGCGCATGCGCTTGGCGAGGTCGAGCAGCGTCGTGAACGGGGTGACGCCGGCGCGGGCGCGCTCCAAGGCGAGGCCGTAGTGCAGGTTCTCGGTGACGCGGATGACGGACTTGTGGAAGCCACGAGCGCCGATCTTGCCGCTGGGGTCAACCTCGAGCGACACCGACAACGCGAAGCGGTCGCCGTCGTCGCGCAGGGAGCAGAGGTGGTCGGAGAGGCGGGGCGGCAGCATCGGCAGGACGCGGCCGGGGAGGTAGACGGAGGTGGCGCGGCGCTTGGCGTGGCGGTCGAGGCGGGTGTCGGGGCGGACGTAGTGGCTTACGTCGGCGACGTGCACCCAGAGCCGGATGGTGCCGGGGCGCCCGTCCTGGCCTGGGGCAAGCTCCTCGAGCCCGACGGCGTCGTCGAAGTCCTTGGCGTCGGGCGGGTCGATGGTCCAGCAGGGGATCTTGCGGAGGTCGGTGCGGCCGGCGTCCTGCGACAGGTCGGGTTCCGGGAACTCCAAGGCGACGCGCTGCGCCTCCTCGTCGGGAACGTGCTCGAAGAACTCCTCCTGGTTGACATGGCGGCGGATGAGGCCGTCGACGGCGTCCTGCGGCGTCCACTGGCCTGATTCCAGGAGGAAATGGATGTAGTCGGAGGAGCGGCTGGTGTGCTCGCTGGCGATCCAGTCCTGCGCGAGGAAGCCGAGCTGGCGGTGCAGGTCCATCCCGAACGCGGCGACGGCGCCCAGGCCGCCGATGCCGGCCACGGGCTCGCCACCGTCGGGCACGCCATCCCAGTCGACGAACTGCACCATGGCGGCCTTGACCCACTTCAGCGTGGCGGATTCCTTCTCGCCCAAGCCGGCCGCGGCGAGGTCGATGCGCCGGAAGGCGCGGCCCTCGTCGGTCTCCTCCGTGAGGATGAGCTTCTTGCGCAGGTCCGCCAGGTCCTGCCAGGCCCGCACCATGTGGTCGCGTTCGACGCGGCTCCACGGACGCCAACGGTCGCCGCGGCCGCCCATGGTCTGGAAGCGGCCGATGCCGGCGCGCCGGCACCGGTCGAGGGCGTCGCGCACGTCGCGCATCTGCTGCGGCGACGGGGCTGGCGTCCCGTACTGCGCCGAGGCGATTTCCTCCTCGGTCCACGCATCCTTGCCGGCGTCGCAGGTGGACTCCCACAGCGCCTCCTCGAGCCGCGACAGGTCGTCCTCGGCCTCCTCGGCCAAGGCGCCGCCAGTGTTCTGCTGCACGAGGTGCAGCAGGCGCCGCTGCACCTCCGCGGTGTCCTTGAGGTCGCCGTCGTAGCGCGCCTTGAACGCGCGCCGCGTCAGGTGCTCCTGCTTGATCTCCTTCTCGCCGAGGACGGTGACGAGGCGCACCCAGGGCACGCCCTTG
>JAXDQQ010000093.1:0-9873 GCA_034667805.1 Thermoplasmata archaeon
AGGGCCTTCGTCCGTCCGGCGGGCGTGGCCTGGACGAACTGGCGCACGTACTCGTTGGCCGACTCGCCTTCCTTCAGCAGCCGGCCGACCGTCGGGGCGGACAGCCCGACGGCTCCGACGAGCTCGGACGCGAGGACGGACCGGCCCGAGGCCCCGCGCTGCGCGACCTCGAGCACCATGCGGTGCGCCGACTTCACGATGCGCATGTCGAGCTCGCCGGGCTTGTTCCAGTCGCTCACCGAGATGGGCGCCATGCCCTGGCCGTTTCCGTTGGCGTGACCGTTGGCGTCCGTCTCGGGCAGCCCCTCGAGGTGGAGCTCCTCGGGCTGGATGTCGGCGACCAGCTCCTTGAGCAGCCGCCACGCGATGCGGCGCTGCGCGGCTTGCGGGACCTCGTGCGTCCCGAGGCCGAGGTCGAGCTGCAGGCGGACGGACACCAAGGTCGCGGGGAACTCGTCATCCCCCAGGCTCTCGGTGCGTTCCAGCAGGAAGCTCGGCATGCACCGCCCCATCAGGCTCGCGGGCGAAAGGGTTGCGCCCTGGGCCGCCGCCGACGCCGAGGAAACGGCGGGAAAACCAGGGACAAGACCCGGGGCTCGGGCTCGCCGCCTCCTGGCCACGCGGCCCAACGCTTATGACCGACCCCTTTGTCGGCGACCTCGCCGATGGCCGCCCAGAACGTCACCCCGACACGCTCTGAGCTGATCAACGTCAAGCGCAAGATCCAGCTCTCCAAGTCGGGCTACAACCTTCTGAAGAAGAAGCGCGACGGCCTGATGTACGAGATCTTCGCCATCCTGCCCAAGGTCAAGTCCATCCGCAGCGACCTCATCAAGCGCTACGCCGCCGCCCAGGAATCGGTCAACATGGCCGCCGCGGCCGAGGGCGCCATCGCCGTCCGCTCCGTCGCCTTCACCGTCGCCAAGCCTCCGCAGGTCCACCTGAAGGAGCACAACATCATGGGCGTCCGCGTGCCCAAGATCACGGCCACCTCGGTGCGCCACCCCCTCAGCGAACGCGGCTACGGCCTCATCGGCACCAGCCCCGCCATCGACGACGCCGTCGGCGGCTACGAGGCCCTGGTCGAGCAGGTCATCCTCGCGGCCGAACTTGAGACTGCCATCAAGCGCCTCCTCGACGAGGTCGAGAAGACCAAGCGCCGCGTCAACGCCTTGGAGTTCAAGGTGCTGCCCGAGCTCGATGAGATCAAGAAGTTCATCGCGCTGCGCCTGGAAGAGATGGAGCGCGAGAGCCTGTTCACACTCAAACGCATCAAGGCGAAGACGAAGTAAGGAAGACGCCCGCGCCGGTGGACGGAGGCGCTTGCTGCGACCCTAGCCCCATCGTCGTAGAATCCTCATGTAGCCAGCGACGCCGTTGGGGAAACCATGGCACGAACCCTTGCCATCCTCGCCTGCCTCCTGGCCGCGTCCGCGCTGCTGGGCAACACCCTCGCCCGGGCTCCCGAATCCGACGCCACGCTGCGCGCCGCAGACGGGGATGACGAAGGGGAACCGGTCCCCATGTCGGAGACGACCTTCGCCGACGGCTCGGCCTTGGTGGCCGCCAGCGCCCCGCTCCCAGGCAGCCCCGCCATGGCGGGCGCCGGCGTCGACGGATCGCTCGAAGTCGACGTCCCCGCGGGCGCGACCGCCATCGTCGTGGAGCTTGCCTACACCGGTTTGGGCCCGGGCTTCGTCCTCTACGTGGGTGACCCGGCCGACGCCTGGACGGAGGTCCACCCGGACGCCGCCTCGCCCGGCCTGCAACAGCTGCGCGTCGACGGGCCCGAAGCGGGCCCCTGGTCGGCGCTAGGCTTCGCGGAAAGCGTGGCCGCCAACGCCGAGTTCACGCTGGCCTTCACCGTGTTCTACGGCGAGGTCCCCGACGGTTTCTCGGCCTTTGCCTGAGGGGTCACATGCGACTCCTCGCACTTGCCGCTCTTTTCCTTCTCCTTCTGTCAGGATGCACCGGTCCAACGTCCCCGGTGGATGCCACGTTGGTGGGCGACCGCCAGTCCGAAGGTCCTGTCGAGCGCCCGTTGAACGGCACGGTCGCGATCGACTTCCCCCTCCTGGTCGGCACACCGACTGGTCAGGGGGGCGGGCTTCGCGAGGGCAACAATTCCATGACCGTCCGGGTGCCGCCTGGCACTTCCAAGCTTGAGGTCGGAGCGTCTTGGAGCTGTTCGGTCGGGTACCCTTGCGAGATGCGTTTGTGGGTCGAGCCGCCGTCGGGGGAGGTCTCCAACCTGGCCAGCGTCGGACAGCTTGCCATCGTGGTCGAGGACCCCGTCGAAGGCGCCTGGGACTTCGTGATCTTCCCGGACGGCGTGGGCTACGACGTGGCCGGCGCCTTCGATTACAGGATCACGCTCAAGCCCCATTGACGCGGCACGATTGCACAATCGTCGCACACGGCTGAAATAGCCTGGAAGAGGGTGGGTGTCCGTGGTTGGCCGGTGGCTCAAAGGCGCAGCCTGGACGGGGGCCGTCCTTGCCCTCGCCGTCGCAGCCACCGCAGCCTGGGTCTTCGCGCCCGCCACGGCCCCACCCGAGTTCAGGCTCGCCGCGGCCCATGACGCCGACGTCGTGTGGTACCAGTCGTCCGCGTCCAGCGGCGCGGTCGAGGCCGACTCGTCGTCCGCCTCGATCCACCGCTTCGCCTGGGCCGGGAAGGCCCGCGCCGTCGGGCTCGACGGCAGTGCAGGGACCGACGGCTGGGCGGTGCAGGAGCTCACCTGGCACGACGGCAACCGGACGCGCTCGACGCATTCCCTCGACGGCGCCGGCCGCCCCGTCGCCTGGGACCGGGAACTGGCCAACCAGTCGCTATCCTACTTCGGCGCGGGGGCATGGGTCGGCGATGCCGGCGCCTTCGTCGGTCTCGGCGACCTCTTGCCGGCCAACCACCTCGACTCCTCCGTCTCCACGCGGACGGAGCCGGGCGCGGGCGGCCTGCCGTGCGGTTGGGCCAACGGGTTCCAAGGACGGTCGGCGGCCACGAAGTCACCGGTCCTCCATGGGGACTGCGGCGCGGATGCCGACCGGCTCGAGATCCTCGGCACAGCGTCTGTGCCAGGGCGCGAGGGGAAGGCCCTCGTGGTGGGGAACGGCGCCGTCCGCGTCTGGCTGCACCCAGACACGGCGTATCCCCTCCAGGTCGAGCGCTTGCCGGACGATGGCGACGGCCCGGTTCGCATGCTGCGCCTGGTGAAGGTGGAGACGAAGGGCGCGCCCATCGATTGGCCGCCGGGAGTCCCGTCCCCGCCCGCCCCGACGGCCCTTGGACCGGCCGCCTTGGCGCCCCGCACCCGGGCGGGGCCCGCCCACGAGGGCATCGAGCATCCGTTCCCCCTCGCGGCTGCCTTCGAGCTGGCGAGCACCGACCTCTTGTTCCATGACCTGTCCGATTTCTTGGCGGCGCATCCGGAGGCTTACGTCTCCAGCGGTTCCTACACTGCGATCTTCGAAGCGGACCAGCGCCGCGACGTCTGGGACTTCGAGGTCAGCGACGGGTTCGTCACCTTGGAGGTCGTGGCGGCCACGCCCGGGCCGGCTGTTGCCACCGCCAGCGCGCAGGCCGGCTTCGGCTCGCACTCGTTCGCCGCGTACGAGGTCGAGACCACGGCCCCTCGACCCTCGGAGGCACCGCGTCTGCTGCCGAGCGTTGGTGGCTTGCTGGAACGTTCGCGCGGCGTCCTCCGATTGTTCGACGAGGACGGAACGGCCTTGCGGGCGGCAGCGCCGCCGGCCTGGTCGTTCCGCATCACCTGCGTGGACGCCGACTGCGCGCAGGCCGATGCGTGGGTGTCGGTCGGCGTCGCCTGGATCGACAGCCGCTCCGCCTTGCCGCTGCTCAACAGCCCCGTGAAGGTCCCGTTGGTCACGGACGTTGGCTACACGGGGCGGGTCCTCCAGTTGGGCGGCGACGGCGCGGGGACGGCGCCGTTCCTGCTCGACAGCACGTTCTCGACCGAGGCCTCCCCCGTGCCTTCCCTGGAGGCCGCGCCGCAGGACGCGGGCTCCGCGCTGGCGCTGCCCACGCGTGGGCAGCCGCCGGCCCTCGCCGTCGGCGGTGCAGCCCTCGCAGTCGGGTTTCTCGCGATGGCCGCCAAGCTCGCCTTGGCTCCGCTCTTCACGCGCCTGCGCTCCTCCCGCCTGCTCGAGCACCCGGTCCGGGCCCGGTTGCACGAGGCCGTGCTGGCCGAACCGGGGATCCACTACCTCCGGCTGCAGGAACGGACCGGCGTCCCGCGGGGCACGCTCGACCACCACCTGCGCAAGTTGGTCGAGGGCGGCATCCTCCACCGCGAGCAGGGGCAGGGCTTCGTATGCTACTTCGCCGGCGTCCCGGACGCGGATGCCTTGGCGGCGGCCCCGGCGCTGAAGTCCGAGGCGGCCCGGACCTTGCTGCGGCTCATCCACGGACGTCCGGGCACGACCGCGCAGCATTTGGCGCAGGAGCTCGGCGTGCAGCCGTCCTCTGTCGCGCATCACATCGACCGCATGGTCCAGGCCGGCCTCGTCGAGCGCGTGCGCGCTGGCCGTGCCTACGCCCTGGCCGCCACACGGCGCGGTGCCAAGGCCGTAGGAACCTCTTAGGTCGGGGGAGCCGCGCCAAAATGGCCGATGGGTGGGCCAGAGTGTTGAAATGGGGGGACATCGACGTCGGCCCCATGCGCTGGATGCTGGCCGGCTTGGCACTCCTGTTCGCCGGATGCCTTGGGTCCCCCGCCAGCGTCTTCGGCGCGGCGGCCAACCTGGACTGCTCGACCAACCAGGCCGGCGTGGTGTCGGCCAGCTCGGACGTCGTCTTCCCCGCCACGGTGCCGGACGACGTGAAGGCGTCCTTCGGCCCCATCCCCCGCGTCACCGTGCACGCCCGCGAAGGCCAGCGCCTCCAGGCGGTCGCGACCTGGGTGCCGACCACCGGCGACGTTGGCATCCTCTACGACGGCCCGCGCTCGAACGCGGTCGAGACGGACCTCAGCTGGACGTCGTACGGCGAGGTCTCCGAGGGCGACTACACCCTGGAACTGCAAGGGACCCCCATGGGGTTCGGCGTGACCTACACCCTGTACCTCGTGGCCACCGGCTGCACGCCCATCGTCAACGGCGAAGCCTGACCTGTCAGCCACCGGGGAGTAGGGCATCGACCTTCCAGGGTCCTCCCTTAGAGCGTTGTCCGACCAACCTTATCTGAGTGGCCAAGGGAATCTCTCCTGATGCACTCCCGTCCCCACCGCAAGCTCTCCTTGCTGGCGTTGGGGGGCACCCTGGTCTTCCTCGGCTGCCTACTTGCCCTTCATATCCTCAAGATCCGGCACCTGCCGGAGCACATGAGCGACTTCGCCCGCACCCAGTACGGGCTCATCTTCTTCGCCGGCGCCTACGCCTTCGTGCTCGCCGTCGTCTCCGCCATGCTCTGCCTGCGCCGCACGCTGCCGCGCGGCTGGAGCTCGCAGGCCGGCATCGGGCTCCTGCTCCTCGCCGTCCCCTTCGGCCTCCTGGTCGCCACGTTCCCCGTCGACGCCACTGGCGACACCACCCTTTCGGGCAACGTCCACCAGTTCTCCGTCTTCCCGCTCTTCTTCTTCGTCACGGCCGCCATGCTCGCCTTGGTCCCCGGCCTGCGCGCCCATGCCCAGTGGCGCCCGCTTGCCAACTACACGCTCGGCCTCGGCCTGCTGGCGGCGTTGGCGCAGACGGCGTACCAGCTGTCCGAGATGTGGCTGTCGCCGCTCGTCGTCGGCATCACGCAGCGCGTCATGGTGGCCGCCATCCTCGCCTGGTTCCTCGGCGTCGCCATCGTGATGCGGCGCTGGCCGAGCGAGATCATCCAGCCGACGCCCGCCGCCGCGCCGCCGCCGGCTGAGGCCGCGCCGGCCCAGGCCGAGACAAAAGAACCCTAGGGGCTTCAGTTCGGCCCGTGCTTGGCCCGCCAAGCGGCGACAAGTTCGCCCGCCACGGCCCACGCGTTGAGCGGCTCCTTCCAGATGGAGACGGCGTCCGGCGCCGCCTGCTTCCAGCCCTCGGCGAAGTCGCCTGACGGGAACGCGCCCAAGACGAGCGTCAGGTCGCCGCCCTTGGCCTTGCCCACGACATCGGCGGGCGACAGCGCCGCGCCGCCCTCATCGAGCCGCACGACGGGGCCCTTCGCGAACGCCTCGATGACCTTGGCCGGCGTCATCGTCGCCTCGACCCAGATGAGGGGCTCCTTGTCCTGGCTGCGGCCATCGCGCAGCACCTTGGACAAGAGGCCGTGCATGCGGGCCTCGCCGCGCGGCAGGCGCGTGTCGGTGCGGATGCGGATGAGCTCGTTGTCGCGCGTGTGCACGGCGACCTCGAGCTGCCCGGCCTTGGCCACCGGCGACTCCAGCAACGTGAGCAGAGTGTAGTGCACGATGTCCGGGCGGCCGCGGCGATCGCCCTGCGGCAAAGGACGGAGCGCCGTCGCGTGCAGGTTCGCGTCGAGCAAGGCCTCGGACGGCTTGCGGCCGGCTTGCAGGTTCATGCGCACCGCGGGGTGGCCGGCGATCTCGATGGGGACGAGCTCGACCTCGGCGCCGACGAGCAGGACCTTGAGCACGGACGCGCGACGGCGCGGCCGTGCTTGAACTAGACGCCTGCGACGGGCACGGATTGCACGGATTCCACGGAGGCGATGGTTCCGCGTTCTCCGTGCAATCCGTGGCCCGTTCGGCGTCGTCGGTGGCCGGCTCAGCGGCGGGCGAGTCCCGTGCCGTACGTGTGCGCCAGGTAGTCGCAGACCTGGTACGGGTCGTTGACGAAGACGTGGCCGTTGGACGTCTGCGGCTTGACCGACGGCGGGACCTTTGCCACGCGCTTGGGGTCGGCGATGACGAGGCAGGGCGACGACTGGTGCTCCGGGCCGATCTCCGCGACGATCTCCGGCCGCGGCTTGGTGAACCCGATGTACTTGACGTCGAGCGACTCGCGCAGCTTGGGGTAGAAGCTCAGCATGCCCTCGACCATGGCGCACTCGGAGCAGAACTGCTTCACGCCGTCGGCGGCGAAGTCGGGCTTGAGCAGGTACAGGCGGTCCTTGGCCACGCGCCAGCCAGGTTGGCTGCCGTTCTTGGCCCTTAGGGTCATGTACGCCCTCGAAGTCGCCGCCGCCATGGGCTTCTCCAAGTTCGACCCTCACCGGCCGACCGAGGGGCAGGCCCTGGACGCCACCGACCCGTCGGCGGAACGTCGCGCGCGGTTCCTCAAGTGGGCGAACTGGATCGTGCTCGGGTTCACGATGTTCGGCTTCGGAGTGCTGGCGTGGGTGCTCCTGAAACGCTGACCCCAGTTCAGCTCAGGATCTTGGCGAGCTGGCCGTTCGCCGCCGCCTGCTTGATCTCCTGCGCGATGCGCCGGCCGGTGCTGAGGCCGGGCGCGATCATCTCGCTGTAGGGCGAGCCGCCGACGAACGGATTGGTGCCGGCCACGATGCGGGCGCTGATCTCGAAGACGCGGAACTCCAACTGGTCGGTGACGACTGTCTCCAGGCAGAACGGGCCCCACAGGCCGCCGAAGCGCTTCGCGGCCTCCTTGACGACATCCTCACCCATGCGGAAGACCTCGGGCAGCAGCGACTCGCGGATGACCATCGGGATGTTGCCGGTGACGACGAAGGTCGGAGCGATGCCAATCTCCTCGAGGTCGCGGTGCGTCCCCAGCCGGCCCATCTCGTCGATGTTGGACTCGTCGCGGCGGTCGATGGAGAGGAGCTGCAGGGTTCCGTCGCCGACCTTGTAGCCTTCCTTGGCGATGGGGCTGTGGAAGTAGTGCAGGTAGTAGCGCGTCCCGAGCACGAACTCCTGGATGGTGTACGGCTCGCCGGGCTGGATGTGGCGCTGGAAGTCGTCCGGCGTCTTGGCGATGAAGAAGCCGCGGCCTCCCTTAGCGCCGTGGTACTTGACGATGACCGGCTCGCGGATGTCCTTGGCGTTCTCGACCTTGCGCGGCATGCGGATCTTGGCCGCCTCGAGCCATTCGCGCTGCTTGTCGCGGTCGGATTCCCAGTGCAGGACCTGGCGGTTGCCGTAGATGGGCAGGCCGATGTTGACGTAGTTGTCAGGGCCCAGGTATTCGACGAGCGAGCCGTGCGGGACGAGGATGACGTTCTCGGCGCGCAGCTCCTCCGCCAGCCCAACGAGGTCCTGGTACTTGCCCAGCTGCAGCATGCGGTCGGGCTTGGCCTTGGGGAACGCGTCGTAGTAGCGCACGTCGCGGCCGCCGGCAGCGATTCCCAGCGTCCTGAATCCCTCGAGCTTCGCGCCGTGGAAGATCTGCAGGCTGCTGTGGCTGACCGCCGTCGCGATGGTGAGATCCTTGGGGTCGTAGCCCCGCAGCCAGCCGGCGACGTCCGGCTTCGCCGGCGCCCGACCCGCTTCCGTTCCCTTTCCCATGTCGTGGCGAGGCCCGGCCTTGCTATAACGGGTTCGTTCGACCACGCGACCGGTCCACGTCGTCCGGGCGAGGCCTGAAAGGGACGGGTGGGTTTCGTCCGCCGTGGACGTGGTGGAGTCGAAGAAGCGGCTTCGCAGCGAGGCCTTGCGGCGCCTCGCCGAGATCCGCCCCGCCCAGCGCGCCCTGGAGGAGGAGCTCGTCACCGCCGCCGTCCAGGACGCGCCGGAGTGGCGGGCCGCCGCAACGGTCCTCCTGTACCGCAACCTGCCGGGCGAGTTCTCGACCGTCGGCCTCGCCAACGGCGCCTGGCGCGCCGGCAAGCGCGTCGCCATGCCGCGCGTGACCGGCCCCGGCCGCCTCGCCCTGCACGAGGTGCGGGCCTGGACCGACCTGCGCCCCGGCGGCGCCTTCGGCATCCACGAGCCGGCGGTGTCGCTGCCCATCGTCGAGCCCGCCGCCATCGACCTCGCCATCGTGCCCGGCGTCGCGTGGACCCGCGACGGGCTGCGTCTGGGGCGGGGCGGCGGGTACTACGACCGGTTGGTGCCGGCCCTTGGGCTGGCCTGGGGGGTGGGGTTCGACGTCCAGGTCATGGCAGGAGTCCCGACGGAGCCGCACGATGCGCGGGTCGCCCGGCTTTGGACCGCCGCTTCCGTGGCCTGAACCCTTTGGCCAGCCCATTCCGATATGAACATGTTCATCTTAGTCCTACATGTTCACAGGCGTCGAACATTGCCAGTGGACCCATCGCGGAATGCCGAACCTATCAACGATAGGCTCAAGACCGAGGCCCGCCTGGCTTCGACTCCTGGTGGAATGCATGAGCGAACCCAACCCCCTGCAGGCCCTGCTGCGCCGCAACCTCGGCGTGGACGCCTTCTCCCTGGACGGAGACTCGACGGAAGTCCTTGATTCGTGGGCCGACCGCCCCCGCAAGGTCAAGCTCGAGCTCGACCCCGTCCACGAGAACTAAGGCGACAGAGGCCACGAAATCCGTATCGGATCAGGCGCGCTGAGCGGTCCGAAGGCCCGCGCTGACACCAATCCCCGTACCAGTCGGCTTAGAAGCGTGGCTCCCAGCCATTTGGCTTTGACGGCACAGGCCAGCCCCCGTCCGGTTCCAGTCCTGCTGGCAGCGAAGCGCTGAAGTCCAGCGCCCACCACACCCAACCGTGGACAGCCACACGCCGACGCAGCCCGCCGGCGACGACCGCCCCTTGCGCCTCCTCGAGCGCACCCCCGTCGCGGCCGAGCACAAGGAGAGGCTCTTCCACCTCGTGCACGAGGGCCAGGCGCGCGCGGCGGCCGCCGGCGAGGAGCTGCAGGCGGAGTTCGGGGCCGAGCACGTCGCGCTGATCGTCGGCTGCAACCAGTTCATCAGGCTCTTCCGGTCGGGCCCGGAGCCAGGCGCGGTGGAGCTCCTCCTGCCCGACGACGGCAAGAAGGCGCT
>JAXDQQ010000094.1:0-2983 GCA_034667805.1 Thermoplasmata archaeon
GAGCCGTTCAAGCGCGGTGAAGCGGCCCAGAGGGTGGGACCGAGCTAGGGCCCGACGCGACGCTCAGACCCTTGGCGGGAACGCCTGCTCCATGTTGCGCGGGTGCTGGTAGACTGGCGTGGCGGCCAGGCGCGTGAAGACGCCGTCCAGGATGGTGACGGCCTGCCGGAACTCGGGCAGCTCGATGCGCTCCTCGGGGGTATGGTCGAGCCCGGCGTCGCCTGGGCCGTACGCGACGATGGGGACGCCGGGGTGCCATTCAGCCAAGAGACAGAAGTCGGCCGTGCCCGTCTTGCGCAGCAGACGGGCCTCGCCGCCGTGGCCACGGATGGATTCCAGGAACGCCGCGACCAGGGGCGTGCGCTTGCTCGCCAACGCCGGCGGCATGCGTTCATGGCCCTCGACGGTGACGCCGTTGCGCTCCGCCAGACGCCGGACCTCCTTCTCCACCGTTTCGGGGTGATGCCCCGGAGGGAGGCGCAGGTGGAAGCGGCCCTCGACGCGGTCGACGAGACCGTCCGATTCGGTCGTGAGGCTGGTGAGGTGGCCCTGCATGGTCTCGAAGCGGTCCTCCAATCCATAGGTGAAGGCGACGTCGTTCCAGAAGGCGATGGCGTCCTCGACGGCGGTCCGTCCGGGATGGGCGCCATGGGCGCGGAAGCGTTCGAGGCGGAAGGCGCCGCGCAGGATCCCCTTGTAGCCCAAGGTGATGCCGTGCACGCCGCTGGGCTCGCCGACGACGATCCATTCCGGGCGCAGCGTCCGGTCGAGCGCCTTGGCCCCGCGCGAGTCGCCCTCCTCGTCGACGGCACCGACGATGCGGACCGTGAGCGCCTTGGAGTCCTTGTGCCGTCGCGCCGCGCAGTACGCTGCGACGAGGGGCCCCTTGGCGTCGACGGAGCCTCGGCCCCACAAAGCGTCCCCCTCGACGCGCACGGGGATGTGGCCGGGGACGGTGTCGACGTGGCCGACGAACAGCAGGAGCCGGGGGCCGCTGCCGGTCTCGGCGATGAAGTTGCCCGCCGCATCCTCCGTGACGCGGAAGCCGTCGGCGCGCGCATGCCGCTGCAGGAAGCGGACGGCCTCGGCCTCGGCGCCGGTGACGCTCGGGATGCGCACGAGGGCCTCTAGCAGCGCCGCATCATCGAGGCCGGCGGTGGCCGACGTCATCACGCGACCTCCACGGCGCCCGAGGCGGTCGACGGCTGTGGCGCCAACCTGGGATCGGACAGGACCTCGCCCAAGGCGTCGACCGCTTTGTCGAGGACCGCACGTGGCGTGGCGAGCGGCGGCAGCATGCGCACGACCGTCGGCCCCGCGGCCAGGGCGAGGAGCCTCCGCCGCAGCAGGGCGTCGAGGACGGGCCGCGACTTGATGCGCAGCTCGACGCCAAGCATCAGGCCTTTGCCGCGGACCTCGCGCACGAGCGGCGAGGCCAGCTGCGCGAGACGTTGGGCCAGCCGTCCACCTTCGATGCGCGCACGCTCCGCCAGGTGTTCTTCGCGCAGGACGTCGAGGGCGGCCGAGGCGGCGGCGCACACCAACGGCGAACCGCCGAACGTGTTGCCGTGGCCTCCTGCGGGCATCTTGGCCGCCACGTCGGCGGTCATCGAACAGGTGCCGATGGGCAGGCCGCCGGCGAGGGACTTGCCGAGGAGCAAGAGGTCGGGCTTGGCGCCGCTCGGCGTGATGGCGAGGTCGGTGCCGGTGCGTCCCAGGCCGGTCTGGATCTCGTCGACCACGAGGAGGGCGCCTTGGGCGTGCGCCACGCGTTCGCAGGCGCGCAGGAAGGCGTCGGGCATCACCGCGAGGCCCCCTTCGCCTTGGACGGGTTCGACGAGGATTGCTGCCGTCTCCTCCGTGGCGGCAAGCTCGAGGGCGGCCTCGTCGCCGGGCGCGACGAAGTCGACGTCGATGAGGAGGTCGTGGAACGGGTTGCGGTACTGCGGCCGGAACGTCGCGGCGAGCGCGCCGAGGGTGCGGCCGTGAAACGAGTTGCGCAGCGCGATGAACTTGTGGCGGCCGGTGGCGGTCGCAGCGTGCTTGAGGGCGCATTCGACGGCCTCCGTGCCAGAGTTGGCCAGGAAGGTGCGCTCCAGTTGCTGCGGCAGCAAGGCGTGCAGCTTGTCGAGGAACTCCGCGCGGACCGGACTGGGGATCGTCATCGTGTCGTGGATGAGCTCGCCCGACTGGCGGCGGATGGCCTCGACGATGCGTGGGTGCCCGTGGCCGAAGTTGGCGACGCCGTGGCTCGCCCCGCCGAGGTCGGTGTAAGCCGTCCCGTCCGCCGTGAACAGTTCGTGGCCGGCGCCGCGCACAAAGGCGACGGGTTTTGGCGGGAAGCTGCGGGCAAGGAAACCCTCCCCTTGCAGCCCCGACGAAACCGCGGAACCCGCGGAACGCCCCTCGCCAAAGTTTCCGCGGGTTCCGCGGTCTCCGCGGTTTGGTCCGTCGCTTGATGAAGTCATGCGATGACCGTCCCATGGCCGGCCAGCGCGTCCCGCACCGGCGTGGCGCGGTTGGCGGAGCCGAGCACGACCTTGGCGACACCGCCGGCGAGCGCCTCTTCGGCGCCGAGCAGCTTCTTCTTCATGCGGTCGAGCGCGACCGACTGCCCCGAGGAGAGGTCGGCCTTCGCGATGGACGGGATGAGCGAGGACGGGTCGTTGACGTCGCGCAGCAGGCCGGGGACGTTGCTGAGGATGACGAGCTCCTGCGCGCCGAGGGCGGCGGCCACGGCGGCTGCAGCGCGGTCCCCATCGACGTTGACGGCAGACCCGTCGGAGGCGAGGGCTGGCAGGGTCAGCACGGGCCGGTAGCCGTTGGCAAGCAGAAGGCGCAGGAGGCCGGCGTTGACGCGCACCACTTTTCCAGTGTAGTCGTCGCGCAGCAGGAACTTGCGGCCGCCCTCGACGACGCGGATGGCCTCCTTGCGTTCAGCCTCCCACAGGCGCCCGTCGACGCCGGAGAGCCCGATGGCGTT
>JAXDQQ010000095.1:0-6081 GCA_034667805.1 Thermoplasmata archaeon
AACTGCCAGGCCATCCACTTCCCGCCGCGCGAGGTGTGCCCGGCCTGCCGGCGCGCCTCCGTCGGCAAGATGACGATGGTGAACCTGTCCGGGCGCGGCACGGTGCTCGAATCCACGCGCATCCACAAGCCGGCCCCCGGCTTCGAGCTGCAGGTCCCGTACTTCGTGGCCCTCGTGCAGACCGAGGAAGGCCCCGTCGTCACCGGGCAGATCGTCGACTCGGACGAGGACGCCATCGTCGGCGGGGCACGCGTCAAGGCCGTGTTCCGCCGCCTCGGTCAAGACGGCGAGGCCGGAGTCATCTACTACGGCACGAAGTGGCAAGTCGATGGGGCCGCTCCGCGGCCACGCGCCAAGGACGATGGCAAGCCGGCAAAGAAGAAGCGGCTGCTCGGCCGGCGCGCGAAGGAGTAAGAGCCGTGGGCATCGAGGCAAGCTCGTTTTGCCATGTCCGTGTGCCAGGCCTCTTATACCACCCCACTTTGGGCCGCTCGCCCGGCATCGGACCCGCCGATGTCGATAGAGGAAAAACGGGACGGCGCAGGCCGCCCCGTGTAGAAACGGGGCGGTAGATCAGCTGGAAGATCGCGTCCTTGGCATGGACGAGGCCAGGGGTTCAAATCCCCTCCGCTCCACTAGTGAAGCCCGCGGCCGCGGCGTGGCCTTCGGGCCCTCGCGTCGCGGACTTTGCTTGCCGGGGACGTGGCCTAGTTGGTTAGGGCGGGGCACTCATAATGCCCAGGTCGGGAGTTCAAGTCTCCCCGTCCCCACTTCGGGAGCAGAGGACGAGCGGACCGCGAACGACGTGAGCGGGAGCAAGGACGGTTGCTCCCGAAGCCGAGCCAGCCGCGAGCGTCAGCGAGCCTGGCGAGGGACTGAGCTCCGCGAGCGGAGCGAGCGCTGAGCGAGGACACCCGTCGCCGTGTGCAGGTACTTGATGTCCTTACCCTGCGGCCTTGAGCGACTCCATCCGGTCGACCTCGTCGCGGATCTGCTTGAGGTTGGTGCGGATGACCTCCTTCACCAGGTCGTCCATGCGCGGGTCGCGCAGGGTCTCGATGGCGATGCGGCGGCCGACGGTGCTCGTCACGGCCACGACGTCGTCGAAGAACGGCAGGTGCCTCACGCGGGCCAGCGACGGGTCGGCGCGCACCTTCTCGAGGATGACGTCCTCCATCTCGGCGCCGTGGGCCTCCAGGGCGTCGGCGAGGTTGCGGGTGAAGGCGCCCTTCTGCAGGACCAAGAGGGTCTGGTCGAGGATGCGCAGGGTGACGGCGTCGGCGACCCATTCCACGACGATGGCCTGCAGGCGGCCAAGCCCGCGGTAGAACGCCTCGTCGCCGTACAAACGGTCGAACAGACGGCCGAAGCGCGCCAGCAGGACGGCGACGCGCAGCACTGGGAAGAGCGGCAGCGTGGTGGCCGGTCCGCCGGTGACAGGGATCAGGGCGAGGACCTCGTACCAGTTGCGCGCAAGGTAGACGCCGCGGTGGTCGTGCCGCACCAGGGCGAAGAGGAACTCGATGAGGAACAGGACGACGATGGCGTACTCGAGCCGCTGGACGATCTGCAGCTGCGCCGCGTTCGGCCCGCCGAAGAGCTGGTAGAACACCAGGCTCACGGAGGCGATGGCGAGCAGGAGGACGAAGACCTCGACGGGCCCGAAGCGGCGACCGGCCATGCCCGGCGATGGCAGGGCGGGATGAAAGGTTCCCTAGATTGCGCGCCGTCGGCGTCCCGTCGCCGGCTTCACCTGAACGGGTTGCGGGGGGCGCCGCCGTCGCGCAGGCGCGTGTAGACGAACGCGAGGCCCACGAGGTTCACGAGCCCGAGGATGAGCAGCACCGTCTCGGGCGTGCCCCAGGTCGAGCCGCCGCCCGAGCCGCCCTGCGTGGCCGGGGTGCCCTCGTCGTCGGCGCCCGCGCCGGAGCCGCCCGTCGCCGCGCTGCCGGAGGCGGAGCCGCCTGATGGCGTGCCGGCGTAGCCGGCCCGCAGGTCGCCTGCGCTCACGGTCGGAAGGCTCGGGGAGTTGGCGTTGTCGAGGTCGAGGTAGGCGGCCTCGCCGTGGTCCCAGCGCTGGTCGTGGTCCGCGTCCGCGATGGCCGCGCGGCCCGGCGTCGCGGCGCTGGCCGGGAAGGACATGGCCCGGCCCAGGTCGGTCGCGCCGGCCGCGACCTCGGTGGCACCGGCCATGCGGACGTCGCCGACGGTGACGGACTGGCTCGAGTCGAGGTCGGCGTACCAGGCGCCGGAGGCGGCGCCGAACCAGGCGCCCGAACCAGTCAGGGTGCGCCCAGCATCGTTGTCCATGATGACGACGGCGGCGCCAGCCACGTGCGTGCGGAACGCGCGCAGGCGCAGGTCGCCGACGCTCACCGAGTTGGAGTCGTCGAGGTCCCAGTAGGCGGGCTCGTCGGTCGTGGCGCGGCCGTTGCCGTCGCCGTCGATGTAGCGCAGCGGCGCCGGGACGAGGACCAAGGCCGAGCCGATGGAGGGGTCGCCCAGGCCGACGGGGACCAGCAGCGCAGGGGAAGTCGCGGAGGAGGGCTGGGCGGCTGCGGGCAAGGCGAGGGCCGCCGTGACCAGGAGGACGGCGAACGTGCGCATGTGCATGGGCGCTCCAGTCCGGCCGCCCAGAAAAGCGAGCGGTTTTGCTGCGGACAAGCCAGGTGGAGGGCGGGTTTGGTAGAGGGCCGGCCCCGTTCGGTTCCCCAGCCGAGGACCAACCTCCTTCCGACGGGGGCGTCGTCGGCGTGAGCTGATTCCACGACTGGGCCTCATTCGATTGTAGGGGGCGGCGCAGGCGCCGCCTTGTTCTACAAGACCCACGCGATTTCATGGGCGCGCTTCGCGCGCCGATTCTCCTTCATCTTGAGCTCGAACCAGTCGGAGTCGGCGGAGGAAGACGACGGAGGGTCGTGAAGCAGGAACGGCGCCGCGCCAGCGCTCGGCGATCTCCGCGAAATCCGGCAGCCGAGGTCGCTGAACGCAGACCCGTGGAATCTGCGCCTAGAAGAGCAGGCCGAGCGACGACAGCTCGGCGGTGATCTTGTCGACGGCCTCTTCGGCGTCTTCCTTCTTGCGGGCGCCCGTGCAGACGAGCTTGCCGCTGCCGAAGATGAGGACGACGACCTTGGGGTCGGTGAGGCGGTAGACGAGGCCGGGGAACTGCTCGGGCTCGTACTCGACGTTCTCCAGGCCGAGGCCGATGGCGATGGCGTTGAGGTTCAGTTCGGCGCCCAGGTCCGAGGTCGCGACGATGTTCTGGATGGTGATCTCGGGGTCGTCGATGGTCTCGAAGCCGTGCGCGCGCAACTGGTCGCAGACGATGCCCACAGCGGTGTGGACCTCCTCGATGGACTTGGCGCCGGTGCAGACGACCTTGCCGCTGCGGAAGATGAGGGCGGCCGTCTTGGGCTCGGGGACGCGGAAGACGAGGCCGGGGAACTGCTCGGGCTCGTACTCGGCGTTGGAGAACGTGGCGCTGATGGCGTTCAGGTCGAGCTCCTCGCCGATCGAGGTGCTGGCGACGACGTTCTGGATGTGGATGACGGCCATGGGGGCAACCGACCCGGTCTCGCGGGCATCCCGGCCAAGGTCCGGAAGTACATAAAGGTCAGGCCGCCCGCTAAAAGCGCTAGATAAGGCGCTTATCTGGAAGGAATCGCGTTTATCTACGGCCGCGCAGCCGCACCCGTCCGGCCTCGACACCGATGGTTTCCGCGGCGCGTCCGGCCCGCAAGCTTGATTGATAACAAACCTGTGAGCGACCTGCCATGGACGACGCGGGGCCCGCCGAGACGGGAGGCAACGAGCCCCCGACGCCCGGCCAAGCCCTCGGCGTCCAATGGTCGAAGGACACGCTTCGCGAACGCATCATCGTCCACCTCCGGCGGGTCGGCCACGACTCGATCAGCGGCATCGCGCGCGCCCTCCGCCGCGAAGGCGAGGCCCCTGCCCACCGCCTCACCGTCGCCGGCTACCTGCAGGCGATGACCGACGCCGGCCTCTTGAAGGAAGTCGAGCGGCCGCCGAGCAAGGAATACCTGCTCGCCAGCCCGGAGGCGCACTGGTCGCTCCATCAGCGCATCTGGCGGCTCCTGCAGGACACGTCCCGGCCGGAGGAGGAGCGCGTCCGCCTCCTGCTCGCCTGCCTCCAGCTCGCCCTCGGCCGCCCCGTCTTCGCGGCCGAGCTCGTCCATGCGGGAGCGCCCAAGCTCCCGGACGGCCTCGACCGGCACGTCGTCTCCGACGACGTCCGGCGCCAGTACCGCCGCCTCTTCGAGCGCAAGGCCGCGCCGCGCATCGACGTGCCGCAGCGCGACGCGCTCTACCTGCTGCCGCCGGGCGACCCGCTGCTCGGCTCGCCGCTCGTGCAGGAGACGCTGCGCCGCCTCGCCGTCAAGGCGACGGGGGCGGAGCACCTCGTGGCCGAGCGCCCCGCGGCGCCGACGCAGAAGAGCCTTGACCTCCTCGGCGGCCCGGGCCCCGGCCAGGAGCCGGGGACGCCGTGACGCCGCTCGAGCGCGAGGTCCTCGAAGAGGTCACGCCGAGCGCCGAGGAGCAGGCCGCCCTCGACGCCGTCGTCGCCGAGCTGGTGCGGCTGTGCGACGACCGCCTGAAGGCCGCCCGGCTCCCCGGCCGCGCCGAGGTGCAAGGTTCGGTGGCGAAGGGCACCTGGCTGCGCGGCGGCGCCGACATCGACCTCTTCCTGCTGCTCGACCCGTCGGTCCCGCAGGACCGCCTGGAGGCCGTGGCCCTCGAGGTCGGTCCGACCGTGCTGGAGGACTGCCAGAAGAAGTACGCGCAGCATCCCTACCTCACCGGGAGGTTCAAGGGGCACGACGTCGACCTCGTCCCCGCCTTCGCCGTCGCGGAGGCCGGCGCGAAGATGTCGGCCGTCGACCGCACGCCGTTCCACACCGCCTGGGTCAAGGAGCATCTCGGCCAGCACAAGCGCGCGCAGGCCCGCCTCCTGAAACGCTGGCTCAAGGGCGTCGGCGCATACGGCGCCCAGACGGCCATCGGCGGCTTCAGCGGCTACCTCGTCGAGGTCCTCATCGCCCGCTTCCTGTCCTTCGACGGCGTCCTCGGTTGGCTCGCGGGCGGCGCCCAGCCGCGCCGAATCGCGCTCGGTCCGGACCAGGTCAACGACGACGTCGCCCCCCTCGTGGTCGTCGATCCGGTGGACCCGGCGCGCAACTGCTCGGCTGCCGTCAGCCTGGCGACGCTGGACCTCGCCACTGCCGCCGCGAATGCCTACCGCAAGGCGCCGGGCCGCCGCTTCTTCTTCCCCAACCCGCCCCGCGCGGAACTTCCAGCCACCCTCCGCGAAGCCTTGAGCGCGCAGGACGCGTCATGGACCGGGGCCCTCGTGCGACCGAAGAGCCACCGGCTCGACATCGTCTTCCCGCAGTTCCAGCGGGCAGCCCGCACCCTAGAGGCCGGCCTCACCGGCGCCGGGTTCGTCGTACGCCGCCTCGACGTCGCCGTCTCGGACGATGAGAAGGAGGTCCTCCTGCAGTTCGTCTGCGACGGCGCGCCCTTGCCCGCCCGCCGCATGCATCCCGGCCCGATCGACGACGGCCGCCCCAACGCCAAGCGCTTCCGCGAGAAGTGGGACGGCCATGCCGACGCGCTCGGCCCCGTCCAGGCCGGCAAGGACGGCAAGCTGCAGGTCGAGCTCGCCGTCCGCCTGCGCACGCCGGCCGCATGGCTCGCGGCGCGGCTGCCGCAGGAGCCGCTGGGCAAGCACGTGCAGGAGGCGCTCGAGGGCCACGAGGTCTACGCCGACCCGGCGAAGGTCCCGGTGGGCTGGGGCCCGCGCTTGGCCGACGTGGTGCTCGACCGCAAGCCGTGGGAACGCTGATGGATCCAGCCGGAGAGGACCGCGGATCCCGCGGAACCCCGCGGAACCGGACCAAGGTCCGCGAGATCCGCGGGATCCGCGGTTCGCCGGGCCGTCGCGGGTGGCGCTAATGTCGCGCTTTCTCCACGTCCTGGCCATCCCGGACCGGCCCGCGCTGCGCATGGTCGCGGTGCCCGTCGGCGGCGGGCCCGTCGAGACCCTGCCGTTGCAAG
>JAXDQQ010000096.1:0-7729 GCA_034667805.1 Thermoplasmata archaeon
GCCGGCGTCCCGTTGGGCGCCCGGCTGGCGCATTCGCTCAAGGAGCAGGGGCTGCGCCGCGTGTTCGCCGTCGGCCTGGTGCTCGCGGCCCTCTACATCGGGTTCACGAGCGGCGTCCTGTAGCCGCCAAAAGCGCGGTCGAAGGAGGTCCATGGCAGGGGAAGACGCAGAGAGCGCAGAGCCGCGCAGAGTCTCTGCGGGTCTCGGCGCTCTCTGCGTTCGCCCTTACGCAAGCGCGACCGAGGGCCCTACGTCGGGACCTTGGTCCGGTTGACCAGGAAGAAGCCGTAGCCACCGAACAGCAGGCAAGTCACCAGCAGCGACAGCGCGCCGACGTCCGCCGGCGGCGTCGGCTCGGCGAAGAGCAGGCCAGCCACGGCGGCGACGTAGACGAGCACGCCGAAGAGCAGGACGGCGACGGAGAGGGGACGGGGGTCCATGTCCTAGGGACGGGCCGGCCCGCTCTTGGCCGTTGCGGCCTGCGGCGTGTCGCTCGGCTGCGTCGAGGGCGTCTCCCGCGACAAGGCGCGGCGGCGGACCAGGGCCGCGGCCGCCATGGCGAAGCAGCCGAGGGCGGTGAGGGCCAGGATGGCGCCGATGCGGAAGCCGCCCTGGACGACCGACGTCAGCAGGGAGAGCAGCCCGAGGACGGCCGGGCTGATGCCCAGCGAGGCCAAGGCCTGCCAGCCGCGCCGCTCGCCGGTGGCGGCGGGCACGACGAACGCCTGCAGGAGCAGGTAGCCCGGCACGAAGAGCAGCATCGGCAGCACCAGCGCCAGCCGGAGCGTTCCAGGCGGCAGCGTGAAGGCCGCCGCGACGGCGGCGAGGCCGAGCACCGCGGCGAGGACGATGTCGAGCTTGGGCCACGCGCCGACCTGGCGCTTGGGGCGCGGCGGGCGGCTCGCGGACGAGGAGGAGCGGGAGGACCTTGCCTTGGCGGGCGCCGGGTGCACCGGCGACGGCGGCGGGGCGACGACGACCGGGGGCTGGGAGGCAGAAGGCGCCTGCGCCTGGGCCGCGGGGGCAGCGGGAGCGGTCTGGCGGGTGAGGGCTTCGCGGCGGGAAAGGGCGCGCACGAACACGAGACATCGCAAGGCTCGTCATCATGGTTGCGCCACGGTTGTCCCACCTTTGGCGGCAGCCGGCCCTTGTTAGGGAAGGGACCGAGGACGGCCGGTCGTCCACGACATCCACGGCAACGTGTCGGGCTGGTCAAGTACGACCGCGTGGCTGTGAGGCTGCTGGTCTGGGACGTTCGAGCCATCGAAAGTCCCGCGATCATCCTCCCAAGGTTTGCCCATGGTCGGCCCAACCCCCCCGAAGCCCGAGCGTTCCACCGCCCCCTCCACGGCCCCCAAGCCCGCGCGGTCGAACCTGCCCTCCGCCAAGACCTGGCGGTCCCTGGTCCTCGTCGTCGCCATCGCCGCGGTCGTCGGCTACGGCCTGTCCGTCCGCCTGCAGGATCCCCTGTCCACTCCGGTGGTCCCCGCGGAGGACCCGTACACCCACATGGCCCTCGTCCGCGAGCACCTGCGCGACGGCACGCTCGACCCGCTCAACCCTGACGGCAACCTGTACCCGCCAGGCATGCACGCCCTGCTCGCCGCCATCGTCGCCTACACGGGCTCCGACATCTACGACCTCGTCCGCGTCGGCCCCGCCCTCTTCGGCGCCCTCGGCCTCGCGGGCGCTGCCATCCTGCTCGCGCGCTACGAGAGCCTGGGCGCGGCCCTGGCCGGCTCGCTGGCCTTCGCCATCATGCCCGAGACCATCTTCCGCACCACGATGATGAGCCCGACGGCCGTCGACCTGGCGCTGCTGCCGTTCTTCGCCTTCGCGATCCTCATGACGCTGCAAGGCAAGCTGGCCTGGGCGGGCGCCGCCACGGCCATCGGCGGGTTCCTGCTCTTCTCGCACCCCTGGCTCTTCGGCATCCTCGGCGTCGCCGGCCTCGCGCTCGTCCTGTTGATCACGATCCTGCCGTGGCCGGCCGCGCGCTACGGCCCGCTCATCGCGCCATGGGGCCTTGTCGCCGTCGTCGCCATCGTCGGCTCCGGCGTCGCCCTCTCCCTCACGGGCTGTTGGGGCGGCTGCGGGCCAGGCTTCCGCGACGTCATGGGCGACGACGCCGCGCCGGTCTTGGCGAACCTCAGCGTCGCCGTGCTCCTGCTGTCCTTGCTTCCGCTGGCCATCAAGGCGCTGCGCCCGCGCGCCTTCAACGGACTGCTGCCCGCCCAACGGGCGGCGACGCCGTTCGGGGCCCGCCTGCTGATCAGCCAGGCCCTTCTGGTCGCCGTCGTGGCCATCGGGTGGGCCGCCGTGAACGACGGGCTCCCGCCGCTGGTGGACCTGGTCCGCATGTTCGGCTGGCCGCTGCTGATCGTCGGCGGCCTCGGCCTCGTCTTCCTGCCGTTCCGGCCGACGCCGGGCGGCCACGTCGGCGCGGCCCTGGCGCTCGCCACGTTCCCCTTCGTGGTGTTCAACCCGTTCAACAGCCCGTTCTGGTCGCACCGCACGGCCGTGTACTTCGGCGTCGGCCTCGCCATCCTGGCCGGCGTCTTCGCCGCCGCCCTCATCCAGGGCGCGCTGGCGCTGGCGCGCCGCCTGCCGACCGGGCCGTCCGCGGCGCCCGATGCGCCGGGCATGGCCCCGGCGCCGCACCGCGTCGCCCCACTGGTGGCGGTCTCCGGCATGTTCCTCCTCATCTGCCTGGCCGGCGGCGTCATCGCCGCCACGCCGGCGCAGTACGAGGGCGGCTGGTACCGGCTCTACTCGGAGTGCGAGTTCGCCGGGCTGCAGGACGTCGGCCGCACCGCGGACAGCAACCCGGAGCTCCTGGTCATCACCCCGACCTGGCAGTCCAAGCTCGTGCTGTCCGGCATCTCCAGCGACGCCCAGCGCTTCTGGTACAAGCCCGACTTCTACAGCGACGCGAACGAGCGCGCCAACGTCATCCAGATGCTCGAGCAGCAAGGCCGCCCCATCCTCGTCCTCGTCGACAGCAAGATGGCCATGCCGGACGGGCACCCGGAGATCGACGCCTCGTTCCTCGACGCCCAGCCGTGGAGCCAGTACTCGACCTGGTGCACCGGGGACCTGCCGCAAGGCGGAGCCCCAGCGGCCGGGCTGCGCGCCTACACCTTGGAGTGAGTGAATCCATGACGCACGACCCCACCCCCCACAGCGCCGGACGCGTCACCATCGTCCTGCCCGCCAAGAACGAGGAGGCCGCCATCGGCCGCACCCTGCACGCCCTGCCCCTCGCGACGCTGCGCACCATGGGCTTCGACACCGAGGTCCTGGTGCTCGACGGCCAGTCCACCGACCGCACCGCCGAGATCGCCAAGCAATGGGGCGCCACCGTGGTCACCGACCGCGAGCGCGGCAAGGGCAACGCCCTGCGCCACGCCAGCGGCCTGTTCCGCGGCGACTACATCGTCATGCTGGACGCCGACGGCACGTACGCCGCCGACGCCATCCCGCGCGTCGTGAGCCGCCTCGCCTTCGGCACCGCCGACGTCGTGATGGGCCGCCGCGTGCCGCAGGCCGGCTCCATGAGCCGCATCCACGAGGCCGGCAACAGCCTGCTCTCGGTCGGCGCCACCGTCCTGTACGGGCGCGCTTGCCCCGACCTGTGCACCGGCCTATGGGGCTTCCGCGCCGACGCGTTCCGCAAGCTGCAGCTGCGCGCCAAGGGCTTCGAGCTCGAGGCCGAGCTGTTCGCCCTGAGCTCGCGCCTCGGCCTGCGCATCCAGCAGGTGCGCACCGACTACCTGCCGCGCCACGGCCGCGCCAAGCTCGCCGGCGGCCCTGACGGGCTGCGCATCGGCTGGTGGCTGGTGCGCTCGCGCTTCCGCAGCTCGCGCCCGGCGCCCGCCAGCCGCACGCGCGCCGCGCTCGGCATGGCCGCAGAGATGCGCGTCGAATCCCCCACCTTGCCCACCTTGAGCGACCTCCCGAGCCTGACCTCCATGCCCAACCTCTCCGGTCTCCCGAACACCCCTGCCGCGGAGGGACAGGCATGAGCCGCCCCTCCGTCCTCGCGGTCGCCCTCGTCGCGGTCCTTGCCGCGGGCCTGATGGCGGGCTGCATCAAGCTGCCGTCCAGCAACGACGGCAAGGACGACGGCGTCGCCGCCGGCACGACGGACTTCGGCTGGAAGGGATCCGCCGGCCTCGGCAACAAGGTGGCCGTGGCCACGCCGCGCCTGCAGGTCGCCCTCGGCGACCCCCACGCGACGGGGCTCGCCGCCTGGACGCCGCCGTTCGACTCCAAGCCCAAGGTCGTCGACATCGACGGCGACGGCCGCAGCGAGGTCGCCGCCCTCGGCAACGACAGCAAGGTGTACGTCTTCGAGCCCGCCAGCGGCAAGGTCCTGGCCGTCCTCGAGACGACGCTCGTGCCCGGCTGGTACATCGACCACGTCCTCAACGCCATCGAGGCCGCCGTGCTGTCGCCCGGCGAGCCGGTCTCGCTCGTCGTGGCCAACTCCGCCGCCTACGTCGCGGCGTTCCGCTTCGTCCCCGCCACCAGCACGGCCGAGTCCTTCTCCTTCGAGAAGGTGTGGGAGCGCCGCCTCAACGGCTGCAACCCGCAGCCCAGCATGGACGCCAAGCCCGTGCTGTCCGACCTCGACGGCGACGGCAAGCTGGAGATCCTCCTGCAGACGGAGGAGGTCGGCGTCTTCGCGCTGCGCTCCGACGGCACCACGCTGTGGAAGCAGTGCTGGGGCGGCGGCAACTCCGACCCCGTGGCCGACGACCTCGACGGCGACGGCAAGCCCGAGGCCATCTTCGCCTCCGACGCCGGCTACCTCGCGGTCCTCGACGGCGCCAAGGGCTTCGTCAAGTGGACCTTCGACGCCCGCGACGCCGGCGTGACGCCAGCCTCGATCTCGGTGTCGCCCACGGTGGCCGAGCTCGATGGCCACTCCCCCAAGGAGATCGTCTTCACGGCGCGCAACGCGCCCAGCGCCGACCCGGCGCAGTTCACGCAGCACCACATGGCCATCATCGCGGTGCACGCCTCCGAGGAGACCGGCTGGGAAGGCCAGGCCATCTGGGTGCGCCAGCCCGAGTGGGCCAACCCGCTGAGCTACACGCACATCGTGGCCCGCGACGTGGACGGCGACGGCAGGATGGACCTGTTCGGCATGGACTGGAACACCATCGGCCACTTCCCCGGCAACTGGGAGCGCCTCGGCGACTCGCACGTCTTCCGCCTCGACGCGGACGGCAACGACGTCTGGGTCCACACCATCGACAGCTGGTGGTCCAACAAGGACATCGCCATCACCGACGCCAACGGCGACGGCAAGCTCGACGTCCTGGCCAACGGCCCCTACGTCGGCCAGGACGGCCTGTGGGTGCTCTCGGCCGCGACCGGCGAACCGGGCGCGTTCCTGCCCGCCGGCGGCTGGAAGATCCTGCGCGGCCCGCAGCTCATCGACCTGTCGCACAACGGCAAGGTGCAGCTGGTCATCCCCGTGGAGCCGGTCGACCCCGGCGACCGCCGCGGCTCGATCCTCGTCGTCGACCTGGGCGTCGACCTCGACGACTCCGCGGTGGGCGGGGCATGAGGGCGGGCCCGCGGCGCGCGGCCCCCCCGCGCGGTTTCGCATCCGTCGCCGTCCTGCTCCTGGCCGCGTCCGCGCTGCTCATCGTCGGCGTCCCCTCCGCCGAGGCGGCCACGACGCGGGCGCTGACCATCACGCAGGCGACCTCCGGCGCGCCGGCGCCGTTCAAGACGTTCGACGGCAACCCGCCCAAGACCTTCGACATCGACGGCGACGGCCGGCAGGAGATCCTCGCGCAGAACGACGACAACAACCTGTACGTCTTCCACTCGGGGACGGGCAAGCTGCTGGCGACGCTCAAGTCGACGTACCCGCCCGGCTGGGGCGCGCGGACCTTCAACGGGCCCGAGGCGTACCGCCAGGACGGAGTCACGCACATCGTCCAGCACAACTCGGCGGCCTACGTGACGTCGTGGCGCTTCGACGCCGGCGCCAGCACGGCGACCAGTTTCGTCTTCGTCAAGGAATGGGAGCGCCGGCAGACCGACTGCTTCGGCGGCCCCGGCGCGGATTCCAAGCCGGTCCTCGTGGACCTCGACCGCGACGGCAAGCTCGAGATCGTCGTCTCGACGGAGGAGCTCGGCATCTTCGCCCTGCGCAACACCGGCGCCCTCTACTGGAAGAAGTGCATCGGCGGCGGCAACGGCGAGCCGCGCTCCACCGACCTCAACCTCGACGGCTGGCCCGACGTCGTCTTCGCCTCCGACGGCGGCGTCATCACGGCGATGAACGGCCGCACGGGCGCCACGATGTGGAGCTACAGCATCCTGGGGCACGGCTACAACCTGCGCTCCGCCAGCATCCCGGTCGGAGCTGGCTTCGGGCAGCTCGACGGCGTCGGCGGCCCCGACGTCGTCGTCGGCGCGCGCGACTCGCACAACGCCACCGATTTCGAGCAGGACCACGCCCTCCTGCTCGCCTTGAGCTCGACCGGCCAGACCCTGTGGGCCAAGCAGGACACCGTGGACGGCAACCCCCTCACCTACACCCACCCGATCGTCGTGGACGCCGATGGCGACGGCACGAACGAGGTCTACTGGGGCGACTGGAACACCATCGGCCACAAGGGCGGCATCGACCCCGCCGACGACTGGCAGACCACCGGCCCCGCCAACTTCTACCGCTACGACAACCGCGGCAACCTGGTCTGGAAGCAGACCATGGCCACCTACTGGAGCAACAAGGACCTCGCCATGGCGGACGCCGACGGCGACGGCCAGCAGGAGATCCTCGCGGCCGGCCCCAACGGCGGGCACGAGGGCATCTGGTACCTCAACATCGCCACCGGCGCCAAGGAGACGTTCGTCGACGTCTATCCCTGGATGGTCACGCGCGGCCCCGTGGTCGCCGACCTGGCAGGCACGGGCACGATGCAGTTCGTCCTCGAGGCCGGCCCGCAGGCCACCACCGCAGGCGCGTCCGTCCACGTGTACGACATGCACGTCCCCTACAGCGCGATGTGGCCGCACGTGCCCAGCGCCGTCGACCAGCCCATCGTCCCGCCGCCGCCCCCGCCCGCCGGCGAGTTCGGCGCGACGTTCACCATCAAGAGCCCGAACGCCTGGTGGCAGGAGGTCACCGTGCAGCCCGACACTGCCCGCACGATCGGCAACGTCGAGGTGCGCCTCAACAACGGCCCGTGGGAGGACATGACCAAGGCGTCCTGGGGCGCCTGGACGTCCTCGCAGAACACGCCGGCCGGCACCAAGGTCGAGTTCCTCGCCCACGACACGACGAACCGCCTGTCGCAAAGCGGCGCCTTCACCTGGATGGACGGCACCATGAGCAAACGCAGCGTGCCCTGCGGCTGCCTCGGCGGCGGCACCACCTCCAGCAGCTCGAGCTCGTCCAGTTCGTCCACCTCGTCGAGCAGCAGCACGACCACGACGGGGACCACGTTCGCCCCCACCTTCACCGGCGTGCGCGGCAACGAGTGGTGGGTCCAGGCCAACGTCGGCACCAACGGACCAACGGTCACCACCGTGGACGCGCGCGTCGACGGCGGCGCCTGGCGGGCCCTGGCCAAGCAGTCCTGGGGACCGACCGCATGGGCGGCATCCTTCCAGGTCCGCGACGGCTCCGTCGTCCAGCTGCGCGCCACCTCCAGCGATGGCCAGACCGGCCTGAGCCAATGCCGGCAATGGATCCCTCCGT
>JAXDQQ010000097.1:0-4607 GCA_034667805.1 Thermoplasmata archaeon
GCCGTGGGGATCTCCACGGCAGCGAGGTCCACGGCGTCGCTGCCGGCCTCGAACCCCGCCAGGTCGAGCACACGGCGGCCCTCGGCGCGGTCCGTCTCGATGCGGATCGGATAGGGCGAATCCCCGACGACCCAGACCGTGTCGGCGTCGGTCCCGAACACTTGCGCGGCGCGCCCGTCGTCGTCGGCGCGGCCTAGCCAGCCCAGGCGCGGCGAGGCGCAGTCGGCCGCGGGCGTCGTCAGCCCGGGGCGCACCTGGACCGGGACCCCCTGCGCGGCGTGGCGCAAGCCGCACCAGCCGCCCTGGCCGGCTTGCAGGCCGGCGAAGATGACGGATTGGCGGGCGACGAAGACGTTGGGCGGCTCGCCGCTCGTGTCGACGCCGACGTTGACGTCATTGTACCGGTTCACCCAGGAGCTGTAGGTCTCGTTGCCGCCGGCCAGGCGCATTCCGAGGTCCGTCCCTTCCGCGCCGCGCCAAGGCTCGACGACCCGCTCGGCCAGCGCATCGGGGTCGTCGCCGGCCACGACCGCGGGGTCCGGCACGAACGTCTGGCGCAGCGCCTCGACGGCGTGCCACGCTCCGTCGCCGCCCCTCGCCGCGAACGGCGCGAGCTGCTCGACGCGCAACTGGCCGAGGAGCGTCCCGTTGCCGTCGCGCACCGTGTAGAGCGCCCGGTCGCCGACGTGGCGCGCGGGGGTCTCGACCTCTTGGCCGATCCCGGCCTCCGTCGCCAGGGCGATGACCACCGCCAGGCTGCCGCCCACCAGCACGGCGGCGAGCAAGGAGGCGGTCCAGCGGCGCACGGTGTTCGACTCCTGTGCCTCTTCTTAGGCGTTGGCGGACGGAGCGGACCCGTCCACGCAGTCTTCCGGGCCCGGGCATTCGGGAGGTGACGGGGTTACCGTGACGTGGATCGTGCCCTCGGCCTGCAGGACCACGGAGCCGTCCATGCTGGCGAACATGGCGGCGCCCCATTCGCCAGCGCCCGGCCCGGCGACCTCGACGTGGAGGTCGTCCGTGGCCGTGACGACCTGGGCGACCTTTCCGTCCTCGTCGTAGAGGACCAGGTCGAGCGTGCACACCGGGTCGCTGGCGCAAGTCCAGTCGGCGTCGATGGCCAGCAGGGCCGTCCCTTCCGGCACGTCGAACGGGCCCCCGCGCAACGGACCCACGGGGTTGGGGGCGTTGGTTCCGGACACCGGGGTGCCGACGCCGATGAGGAGCGTGAAGGGGATGTCGGTCTTGGTCGGGATCGGTTCGGCCGCGGTGCTGAGCCGGTCCTGCGGCACGGTTCCGGTCTCTGCCGCTGGCCCGACGTCTGCGGGGGGATCGGCGGGGGAGGCGGACAGGCAACCGGAGAACAGGGAGAGGGTCGCAAGCAGGCACAGAATGGCGGGTTTGGCCATGCATCGACCATCCGGCCGAGGTTCATAGGGAGCCAGGCACGCCGGTCGAACACCTAGGCCGCGGCCTCGAGCGCGCCCGCGAGCAGGCGGGCCACGGCGAGGTCGCGGCTCGGCTTGTGGTCGGCCGCCACGACGTGCCAGCGGGCGCGACGGGGCGAGCAGCGGGCCAGCAGGTCGTCGTAGGCCTCCTCGTAGGCGCCGTATTGCCGGTGCTTGCGCAGGTCGTCGGGGTTGTGCTTCCACGCCTTCAGCGGCGTCATGCGGCGGGCCTTGAGCCTCCGCGCCTGCTCGGCCTTGGAGACGTGCAGCATGACCTTCACAAGGTGCGCGCCGGAGTCCGCCAGCATGGCCTCGAAGGCGTTGATGTGGTCGTAGCGGGACTGCCACACCGCCTCGGGGGCCAGGCGGTCGACCCGCTCGACGAGGACGCTTTCGTACCAGGTGCGGTTGAGGACCCCGATGTGGCCGGTGCGCGGCAGCTTCTGGTGGTAGCGCCACAGGAAGTCGTGCGACGCCTCCTCGGGCGTGGGGACGCCGAAGGCGTGCACCTGCATGGCCTGGGGGATCAGTCCGGCGAAGACATGGCGGATCACCGAGTCCTTGCCGGCGGTGTCGGGGCCCTGCAGCAGGACGATCACCGGGCCGCCGCCCGTCTCCCAGAGCCGCTGGTGGAGCGCGGCCAGGCGGGGCTTCAGGTCGTGCAGGTCGTCCTTGGAGCCTTCCCCGGGGCTGCCCGCGGTCGGCAGGCGGGCGAGCCGGACCCGGGACCGAGGACCGACGGCCGTCACGTCCCGCATCGCCGCCTGACCGTCCTCGCGCACTTCAACGCAGCGGCAGGCGGCTACAGCTTGTCGACAGGGTCGGCCCGGCTGGCCTGGATGATCGCCGGCAGCGCAGCAGCGCTGGCGGCGCAGGAGTGCTTCGCGTCGATCCGTCGAGGCTCGTCAGAGCTTCTCGACGGGGTCTTGGCGCGAAGCACGAATGATCTCGGCGATCCGCTTGGCCTTCTCCATCTTCGCCTTCTCGTCCGCGGTGTTGGCGACGACGGCGGGCACGACCGTCGGTTTGTTGTTGCGGTCGAGGGCGACGAACGTCATGTAGCAGCTGGCGGTGTGGCGCACTTCGCCGGTGGTCGGGTTCTCAGCTTCGACGCGGATGCCGACGAGCATGGAGGTGCGGCCGACGTGGCGCACGGTGGCCTTGATGACGAGGATGTCGCCGATGTAGACGGGCTCGCGGAAGTCCATGCGCTCGAGCGAGACGGTGACGACCTTGGGGACGCGGGCGTGGCGCCAGGCGGCCACGGCGGCGGCCTCGTCGATGTACTTCAGGATGGCTCCGCCGTGCACGTTGCCGTAGACGTTGGCCTCGTCGGGCGTCATGAGCTTCGACATCGTCGTGGCCGACTGGCTCATGGGCACGGGGGCGAGGGCGGCTTCCTTGGGCACGGGCGAGGCACGGCCGCTGGCGATTTCAGGGCTCGCCCCCGAAAGGGCTTCAACCAACCCCTGGGTGGCGCCCTGCGTGGGCACCGAGGCGGACGACCGGCTGCTCGCCTTGGCGCAATCGTCGGAGGTGCTGGCGCACCTGGCGACGCGCAACACCGGAGTCTACATCCTCCGGGCCAACGGGCACATCCTGTGGGCGAGCCCCTCGATGGAGCAGGTGACGGGTCGCCGCCCGCAGGACATCGTCGGGCGCAACGGCTGGGACGTCTTCGTCCCCCCGGAGGACCTGGCCGAGGTCGCCGATTTCCGGGCCAAGCTGTCAGAGGGCGACGGCACCCTCTGGATGCGGCTGCGCATGCCCGGCGAAGGCCGCGAATGGTTCCGCGTGGACACCCTCCTGCGCGAGGGAGGCATCGTCTGCGCCTTCCGCCGCGAGAATGACCCCGCCATGCAGCACCCCCACCGCTTCATGCGACCACGGACGCCGCGCTAGGGTCCGGGAAGCCGCCGTCCAAATCCCAGAACGCCCCAAGGGCCCAAGCCCTCAAGAGGCGGCAGCACAATACGGAACCACTTGGTTCAGCAAAGGACGGCCCCGCTGGACGCCGCTTTCGGAGCGCTCTCCGACGGGACCCGGCGGGCCCTGCTGGAGCGGCTGCGCGAGGGCGAGGCGAGCGTTGGGGCGCTGGCGCGGCCGTTCCGCATGAGCCTGCGGGGCCTGCTCAAACACGTCCGCGTCCTCGAGCGCGCCAGCCTCGTGGCCACGCGCAAGCAGGGCCGGACGCGGCTGGTCCGGCTCGGTCCGGACGCCTTGGCGCAGGCGACCGCGTTCCTCGACGCCTACCGCGAGCTGGGGGAACGCTTCGACGCGCGGGCGCCCTACATCGACCTGAGCGACATGGATGTCGCTTAGGGCGGAGTGGACCTGTGGCCAAGGATTCGGTCGTTTTTTGGGAGCCTGTTTCACTCGATATCGGCCAGGCCGATTGGCCACGCCAGCTCGTCGAACGTGACCGTGCTGTCCTGGTCGGGCGAGCCCGTGAGGAGCTCGACCTTCGCGCCGGGGCCCATCGTCCCATAGTGGAACAGGCTCACCTGGGCGGTCAGCCCTTGCCTGAACTCGCCGGGCCGGAAATCGAGCGGAACCTGCAAGGTCTTGACGCCCGGCGTGACGACCATGGGTTCGTCCACGCATGACATGGACAGTCCGCCCTCCTTCGTCTGCGCGTCGCCGTCCATGACGGTGACCATGAGAGCCCAGAAGCACGCGAGCTGGTCGGCGGCGGCTTCCTCGTTCAGGACGACCCCTTCGACGGAGACGATCAGCGAAGCGCTTCCCTTGACCATCTGGCGGTCCTCCGGCCATGTGAACGTCCATATCGTGTCGCCGCCCTTGCTCGGGTTCCCCGTCGTCCCCTGCACCGAAACGACCTCGAGCGGCGCCATGACCCCCGCCGGCGACGCCGTGCTTAGCTTGCCGTCCGCAAGCAGGTGCAGCGTCCCCGTGGTCGTGGCGACCGCGGGGACTGCGGGAGGCGCGAGCGGGGCGTACTCGGTCGAGCCCGCGCAGCCAGCGACCATCATGGTGAGCAGCACCGCCGCCGATGTGATGCCGCGCGTGCCAGCCACGTTCGGCGAGCCAGAGGCCGCGTGTTAAGCCTTGACGTCCCTACTTCTGCTGGCGCAGAAGGTTCAGAGCGGAGCCCGCGCGGAACCACTCGATCTGGTCCGCCGAGAAGGTGTGCTTGGC
>JAXDQQ010000098.1:0-6453 GCA_034667805.1 Thermoplasmata archaeon
CATGGTCCGGCTCCTTGTCGTCGACGACGAGCCGAGCTTCCGCGTCTTGGCGCGAATGATCCTCGAAGGCCACCCGGGCTTCGAAATCGTCGGCGAGGCGGCCGACGGAGCGCAGGCGGTCGAGGCCAGCCGCCGTCTCCAGCCGGACGTCGTCCTCTTGGACCTGAACATGCCCGTCATGGGCGGCCTCAAGGCCTTGCCCAAGATCCGCGTGGCCAGCCCGAAGAGCCTCGTCCTCGTCGTGTCGGTGGCGCGCGACCAGCAGGAGCTGCACCAGGCCAAGATGGCGGGGGCCCATGCGTTCGTCGACAAGGCCCTCCCCAACGACGAGTTCGTCGCTGCGGTCGAGGCCAGCCTGGCGGAGCACGGTTGGTCCGAGCACCGCCGCGAGACGTTCGGCGTCGTGCCCGCCCCGCCCCGGCGCGAACCCTGAACCCGCCGCTAGCGCCCGGCCTTGCGGCGGTCGCGGCGGCCCTTGCGCCAGGCCAGGACGATGGCCACTAGGGCAAGCACCACGACGAGCACCAGGAGCAGCCACCACCAGGATGCGGCCACACCCGCCGCCGGCGTGACGTTGAGCGGGGTCTCCTTCGGGAGCGTCTGGTAGCCGTCGTACGTCACGTGCCCCGAGGCCAGGAACGTCCCCGCGCTCGGCGGCGTCCAGTACACGGTGAGGTTCACCGAGCCGCCAGGCGGGACGACGAGGGATTCCGACTCGAGCGTGGCCAAGAGCTCGTCGCCGCGCCGCACCTCCCCGTGGAACGTGGCCGAGGCGATGGCCGTGTCGCCCGTGTTCTGGAACCAGGCATCCATGCGCAAAGGCCGGCCCGCAGGCGACCGCGCTGGCGCGAAGATGGCGCGCAGCTCGCCGTCCGGCGCCACGGCGCCGAGGGCCGTGACCTTGAACGGCAGGGTCTCGTCGACGCCGCCGCCGACGAGGTTGGCGCGGTACTGGCCGACGGCCAGGCCGGCCGCGAACGTCAGGGGCACCTCGCTCTCCTCGCCCGGAAGCAGGAGCCGGCTGCCGGACGCCTCGGACAGCACGGTGTCGCCGCCCGTGAAGGGAAGGACCCGGCCGGAGGCCTCCGCCGTCGTCCGGACGTTGCCGTCGTTGCGGGCGAGCACGAAGGCGTGCACGGGGTCGCCTTGCACGGCGTCCTCGACGCGCGCCGAGAGCCACGTCAGCCGCTCGTCGGGCTGGCCCCCGATGGTGGCGTTGAGGAGCAGGCCGACCGCGGGGCGGAACGTGGAGCCTGACCCGGATGGCGCTGCCTTCGGGTCGGCGATGAACGTCAGCTGCCCGGAATGCCTGCCCAGCCCAGCGTTGCCCGGCACCGCGATCGTCAGGGCGACGTCACGCACCCCGTGCGCCGGGATGGTGAAGTTGCTCGGCGGGTCGGACGTGGTCCACGCCGCGACGTCGCCGCTGCGCTGGATGCCGATGCCGCTGGGCGTGTCCGTCGGGTTCTGCACCTGGACCGTGCGCAGGTAGGTCTCGCCGGCCTGCGCGTCGTCCAGGTCCAGGGTGGGCGGGCTGACGCCGAGGCCCTCGCCGCTGCCTTGGCCGACGGCGATGGAGGCGCACAGCACGATGGCGAAGGCCAACGAGCAGCGGATCCCGTGCGCCATCCGGGGGCCTCAGCCGCACGTCGGGCTTAGCCTTGACTGGGCGGGCCTAGCCGGAGATGGCGGCGACCGTCAGCGTGCCCGTGTACGTGCCCGCCGGGAGGCCCGTCGGGGGCGTGAGCTGGAAGTAGATGCTCTTGGAGCTCGACGAGCCGGAGCCGAGGTCGAAGCTGGACAGCGTGGCCGCCGACCCGCTGAGGGCGGCGGAGCCGGTGAGGTCGCTGGCCAGGCTGTAGGCCATGGCGCTCACCGGGATGCTGTCGGAGCCGAGGGTCAGGGCCGTGCCGGACACCTGGGCGTCCATCTGCATGTTGCCGTAGTTCTGCAAGCTGATGCTCGTGATGCTGCCGGCCGTGCCGGGCGTCAGCGAGCCGCCAAGGCTGAGGCTGGCGGGAGCGTTGACGGCCACCAGCTGCGCGTAGTTGAAGACGGCCAGCGTGAGGGCGTTCGTGCCCGTGAGGCCGCCGCAGTCGGTCGCCGTGGCCTTGACCTTGTACGTGTTGGTGGTGAGGGCCGCCGCGTCGTAGAAGTTCATGGCCAGCGACTTGGTGTAGGTGGCGCTGTTGGCCAGGCCGGTGCTGAAGCTGCCGGCGGCCTCCGCCAGGTGGACGGTGACGCCGTTCGGCTTGACGATCCCCACGGTGACGCCGGCACCACTGCATCCGGCGCCGGCGACGAGGTCGTTGAACCCGTTGAGGTCCACGGCGACCACGGTGGCCGTGACGGTGGCCGTCGTGCCGGAGCTGGGCGTCAGCGTGCCGGAGGAGAGCCCGGAGAGCGAGATGGAAAGGATGGTGGGCGCGACGTTGACGACGCCGGCGCCCAGGTCGATGGCCGCCGTCGGGGGGATCGCGCACAGGCCGGCCAGCAGGAGGCTGGCCAGGGCAACGGAGATTCCACGCATGTTGACCCCCCGTTCGGCCAGTTCCAGGATATATCCGGCTCGCCAAACGTTGAAGTACGTGCTTTTCGCGGAAAGCCGCCCACAAAGAGGGGCCCACAGGAGGCGGAAGCGCCTTTTCCCTCCTGCCGCTCGCGCCTCCCGTGAAGCTGTGCACCTTCGATGCGGGGCAGGGCCCCCGGACGGGTGTGGTGCGCAACCGCTACCTCGCGGACCTGAACCAGCTCGACCCCGCCGTGCCGGCCGACATGAGGCAACTTCTATCGGGAGGCGCGGAAACAATGGCCCGCGTGTCGGGCCTCGCCGATGCCTGCGTCGACAAGCCGCACCTGCGCCGCGTCGAGGAGGTCAGGCTCCTGCCGCCGGTGCCGTCGCCGGGCCGCTACCTCGACTTCTATTCGTTCGAGGGCCACGTCAAGAAGGCGCGCGCCCGACGCGGCCTCGACATCGTCCCGGAATGGTACCAGCACCCGACCTACTACAACGGCAACCCGTACGCCTTCGTCGGCCACGGCAGCCCGGTGCGCTATCCATCCGACGAGACGGAGCGCGACTACGAGATGGAGCTGGCCGTCGTCATCGGCCGCCCCGTCATCGACCTCAAGCCGGAGGATTGGCGCTCCGCCATCGCGGGCTTCACCATCCTCAACGACTGCTCGGCCCGCTCGCGCCAGATGGGCTACGCCAAGGTCGGCATGGGCCCGTCGTACGGCAAGGACTTCGGCAAGGCCCTCGGCCCCTGGATCGTGACCCCCGACGAATGCCCGGACCCGGCCCTCATCGAGCTCACCGCGAAGGTCGACGGCGAGGAATGGAGTCGGGGGAAGTTCGGGCAGGCGCACTACGACTGGGGCGCGATGCTGGCCTTCGCGACGAAGGACCAGGAACTTCGGCCCGGCGACGTCGTCGGCTCTGGGACGTTCCCTGATGGCTGCGGCTACGAGCTCGGCCGCAAGCTCACGCCCGGCAACGTCGTCGAGATGGAGATGCTCTACCAAGGTCGCAGCCTCGGCATGCTTCGCAATGAGGTGGCCTGATGGCCTCGGCGCCCCCTACCCTGGCCTCGCGCAAACCGGACCCGCTCCAGCTGCCCTCGGACGCGGTGCTCCTCACCATCGACGTGCAGAAGGGCTTCGACCAGTTCCCCCGGCGCAACAACCCGCAGTGCGAAGCCAACATCGCCCAGCTGCAGGCGGCGTGGCGCAAGGCTGGCCGCCCGCTTTGGCACGTCCGCCACGACTCCGACGAAGAGGCGTCGGTCTTCCGGCCCGGGCTGCCCGGAAACGTGTTCAAGCCCGAAACGGCGCCGGCGCCCGGCGAGCCCATCATCCCGAAGTCGGTGCACTCGGCCTTCATCGGCACCGACCTGGAGGAGCGGTTGCAGGCTGAGGGGTGCGGCTCCCTGGTCATCGTCGGCATCCAGACCAACTTCTGCGTGGCCACGACGGCCCGCATGGCAGGCAACCTCGGCTACGCCACGTACGTCGTCGGCGACGCGTGCGCCACGTTCCCGCAGACCCTGCTCTCGGGCGCCAAGGTGGACGGACAGATGGCGCACGACCTGGCGCTCGCCGAGCTGCATGGCGAATTCGCTACAGTCGTCTCGACGAAGGACGTCTTGGCGGCGCTTCGCGACTGACGAACCACAGATGACACCGATTCCCACCGATACCGACGAATCGGTGGTCATCGGTGCAATCGGTGGTTGGGTCGCGTGAGGCCGCCGCGCCCAAATAGCGGGTGCCTGCTGGCCGGACGCCATGCTCGACTACCACCGCCTCGGCGTCGTCCCGGCCAAGCACCACACCCAGCTGCCGCGGCCGAAGGAGGACATCACGGACGGCTGCCCGGTCTACTACGAGCATTGCCTGACGCGCAAGGGTTTCGACGGGGCTTACACGATCGCCTACCGCAAGAACAACCCGGGCCGAGAATCCGGTTTCCGCGCCGCGAAGCTCCTCGACTCCTTCAAGCCCGTCGAGGAGTCCGTCGCGGGCCCCCTTCGCCGCCGCCACCTGCGGGCTCCGGGAGCCGCGGGCAAGGGCACGCTGTGGGAATCCGTGCGCATCCTGATGGGCAACGAGGACATCCGCATCGGCACGAGCGAGCCGACGGTCCTCGACACCGGGCTGGTGCAGGATGGCGACGGCGACCTGCTGCTGTTCCTGCACGAGGGCTCCGGCCTCTTGTCGTCGGAGCTCGGCGACCTGGAGATCCGCAAGCACGACTACGTCTGGATCCCGCGCGGGCTCGTCCATCGCATCCGCTTCAACAAGGGCGCCACCCACGTCATGTGGATGGAGTGCCGCACCGGGCTCGACATCCCGTCCAACTTCCGCAACGGCTCAGGCCAGCTCACCATGGACGCGCCGTACTCGCACCGCGACTTCCGCCGCCCCGGCCGCCTGTCGGAACCCAACGACGACGACGCCGTGGAGGGTGCGCCAGGCCAGGCCCCGACTTTTGTCGTGCTCAACAAGCGGCATGACCTCTACACGGAGCGCCTGCTGCCGCACCATCCGTTCGACGTGGTCGGCTACGACGGCGTGAGCTATCCCATCGCCTTCAACGTCAAGGACTACCAACCGAAGACGGGGCTCGTGCACCTGCCGCCGCCCATTCACACGACGTTCCTCGGCGGACGCGGCTCCTTCGTCGTCTGCTCGTTCGTCCCGCGCAAGCTGGACTACCATCCGCAGGCCATCCCTTGCCCCTACCCGCACTCCTCCGTCGACTGCGACGAGGTCCTGTGGTACGTCGAGGGCAACTTCGCCAGCCGCAAGGGCGTCGGACCGGCCAGCCTCAGCCTGCACCCCGCTGGCATCCCGCACGCGCCGCAGCCCGGACGTTACGAGGCCAGCTTCGGCCATGACCGGACCGACGAGCTCGCCGTCATGGTGGACACGTTCAAGCCGCTCAAGCTGACGCGGCACGCCCTCGACCACGACGACCCGGATTACCACGGCTCGTGGATGGCGCCGCCAGGGGGCGGCTCAGGCCCCAAGACGTACGTGGACTGAGCCGGGTCGACCCGACTCATCTGATTTAAGCCGGGAACCAGGTCCGCCCCCGTGGACGACGAGAAGGCCCCCGCGACGCCGCCCGCCGAGCCGACGACGCCTGTGGCGGAACCGGCATCGGCCGTGCCCGCCGCCGAGCCGAGCGCGGACGAGCCGACCCTGGGCGAAGGCGAGGACAAGATGGTCATGGCCCCGAACGTCGAGTCCGACGTGCCGGTCGTGACGAAGGTCCACAAGAAGAAGTTCGCGAAGTTCGACTCGCTGTGGGAGTCCGTCAAGCGGACCTTCGGCCGCGACGACGAGCCGGGCGGCGTCATCCCCGCCGGCGCCGTCAACCGCCGCCGCCACCGCGAGCCGCGCGTCTTCTTCGTCGACACCGGAAACGTCTCCGCCAGCCAGTTCGCCGAGGCCTTCGCCTTGCAGGAAGGCCTGCACGCCGAATCCGGCGGCACGTTCCCTGCCGGGGACATCTCCGCCGAGGCCCTTTCCGCCATGGACGAGAAGGGCATCGACCTGCGCGAGTGCCGCCCGAAGCTCATCGACCCGAGCCGCCTCCACTCCTTCGACCGCGTCGTGCTGCTGGGCGGCATGTTCCCGCCGGCCTGGCGCGAAGGCGTCCGCGTCGAGGAATGGGAAGTCCTCAACCCGTCGGGCCTGCCCCTGGAGGGCTACCGCCTCGTGCGCGACGACGTCGAGAAGCGCGTCAAGCGCCTGGCGAAGATCCTGCACGGCAAGCAGGCCGCACAGGACGCCAAGGCGAAGGCGATGCTCAAGGCGCGCTGAAGGGCCCGTTCGATTCCCCGAACGCCGGTCAACCTCGTTCCGCCGTCGGCGTCGTCGCCCCCGGCTTCGACATCGACTTGGCCCTCATGGAATCGGGTTGCGGCGGCGCGTGGCGCCGCCCGG
>JAXDQQ010000099.1:0-3055 GCA_034667805.1 Thermoplasmata archaeon
CGCGAACGGGGCACCCGGCGTCGTGACCAGGGCCTCGCCCGGCTCCAGCATCTGGATCTCTTTCGCGACCTGGCTGAGGTCCTGCCGCGCCCCGCCGCGGACGCGGTCGCGGTCGGTCGGGTCGGCCAGGCCGAGGATGACCAAGGTGTTGAGCTGGCTGAGCAGTTCGTCGGAGAGCAGGCGCGGTTGCTGCGTGACGGCGCCGAGGCCCACCTTGAACTTGCGGCCCTCGCGGGCGATCTGCGCGAAGACGTTGTTCGACCCGCCGCGCTGGTTGAGGACGCGCTGCGCCTCCTCCAGCGTGACGCAGACCGGCGGCAGGCTGCGGAACCAGACGGGGTCGCGCGCCGCGTCGCGGTAGCGCTCGAGGAGGCTGCGCGCGAGGACGGCCGAGACGAGGAGCTCCTCCGACGGGAACAGGCCCGACGTGTCGACGAGGACTGTGTGGCCTGCCTCGAGGTGGGAGAGGATCGACTTCGTCGTGCTGACGGCGGCGTCGGTGTGGATGACCGGCTGCTTGAGGACCTGCTCGCAGCGGCGCTTGAGGACGTTGAGGGTGCCGGGATGGAAGCGGCCCTTGCCGAGCGCGCCGTCGAGCTGTTCGGGCTCCAAGGCGTCCACACGGCTGATCCAGTCTTTGCGGAACAGGTTGCCCACGGCCCACAGCGCCTCCTCCTGCGCGTCCGAGATGTTGTAGACGTTGGCGAAGTCGGCCGGCGTGATCTCCGCCGCGGAGACGGCCAGTTCGTGGACGCGGCCTGGGAACCCGGGGATGGCGCGGCTCGTGTAGACGTGCAGGCGGTCGGAGCGCGGGTGGTGCAGCAGGCCCTTGAGCGGGCGTCCGTCAGGATGCACGGCTGCTCCTCCGTCGGCGTATTCGCCGTGCGGGTCGAGGAGCAGGAATCCCACCTGGCCCGAATCCATCGTCGAGCCGGCGAGCACCTTGAGGAGGTTCGACTTGCCCATTCCGGTCGTCGCGAAGATGCCGAAATGCTGCGCCAACGCCTTCGGGTCCAGCCCGAGGCGGTCGGGCAAAGGTTCGTCGCCAGAGCGCAGGAACCCGAGCTCGAGGTCGCCCTTCTTCGGCGCGAGGAAGCGGAAGTCGCCGGCGACGGGGCGGCGGATGGGGCAGAAGTGCGGCGGAAGCGTCTTCGGCTTGCGGAAGCGGCCGTCCGCCTGTAGGTAGCCCAGCGGCTCGGCGACGGCGGACTTGAAGAGCCGCTCCTCGCGGTCGTAGAGCACGAGGTCCTCGCCGCCGGTGGACATGAGCGCCCCGGCGGTGCGCTCCTCCCAGTCGCCGTCGCGCGCGTCGGCGCCGTACTCGAGGTCCACGACGCGGAGGTAGAACGGGGGATTGCCAGCGCCTGAATCCGCGAGGAGGATCTCGCCGAGGTGGACGGGCTCGTCGGGGCCGATGCGGAAGCGCAGTTCGGTGACGGACGTGCCCGTGATGCGGCCCACGGGCCCCGCGGACGCCGTGGAGGCGCCATTGGGACCGGTCGGTTTGGGCAGCATCGTTCTCCTCCTACTTTCAGGTCGCCAAAAGGGGCGGGGGGAGGTGGGCGAAAGTGCCCGGGCTACCCCATCCCGAGTGACCAGTCCGGCCCCCATCTTCAGGTTGGCGAACCGATTCGGGCCTTCTCCTGGCGCTCCAGGAGGGGAAAGGTGGGCTTCCGGTGGGACGCGTGCGCCGTCGTCGATCCAGCTAGAGGTCGGCGGTCTTCGCCAGTTGGTCGTCGGATGCGCCGACGGGGCCATCCGGCGTGAACCGGTCCTTGAGCCGCCCCAGCCAAAGCGGCGTCACCATCGTCGTGAGGAAGACCATGATGAGCAGCGCCGCGTACTGCCAGTTCGCAAGAAGCGCCGTCGAAAGCCCAAGGCCCGCGAAGATGAGGCCAACCTCGCCGCGCGGCACCATGCCGACGCCGACGACGAGGCGGTCCGCTTGCCGGCGAACGACGCCGAGGCCGCACGCCAGCTTGCCGAGCACCGCCACGACGGCCAGGCCAAGCCCGACGGCGAGCACGGGGACGGGGTCGGCCGCGACCTGTGCGACATCGATTCGCATCCCGAGTGTCACGAAGAACAGCCCGACGAGGAAGGCGCCGATGGGCCGCAGTTGCTCGGCGATCATCGGCGCATGCCTTGCCTCCGCGAGCAGGAGCCCCGCCACGAAGGCGCCGACGATGTCGGCGAGGCCAGCGCGGCTGGCGGCGTACGCCATCGCGATGGCGAAGGCGATGGCGACGACGAGCGGGACGAACGGCGTGCGGAAGCGGTCGGCCATCGCGTCGCAGGCCTTTGGAACCACGGCGCGGCCGACCAGCAGGGCCACCAGCAGGAACGCGAACGCAAGGCCCAACGTCTTGAGCAAGGCGGCCGCGTCGGGTCCGCCTCCGCCCACGGCCGCGTCCGCCAAGGCGGCGACGACGGCGAGGATGAGCAGGCCGCCGACGTCGTCGAGGACGGCGGCCCCCAGCACGATGCGTGCTTCAGGGCTCCCGAGCCGGCCGAGGTCGGACAGCACGCGCGCGGTGATGCCGACGCTGGTGGCCGTGAGAGCGGCGCCGACGAAGACGTGCAGCAGGTGCGGCGGCAGGGCCGCGTCGGCCGCATGCCACGGTGACCAGGCCTGCGCAAGTCCCCAGCTCGTGGCGTAGCCCAAGGCGAAGGAGACGGCGATGCCAATGAGCGCGACGAGCAGGCTCGAGGCGCCGACGCGCCGCATCTCGCCCAGCCGCGTAGCGAGCCCGACCTCGAACAGGAGCAAGATGGCGCCGATGGCCGCGAAGGCGAGGAGGACCTCGGCGCGTGTGCCAGCAGGTTCGGCCCCCGTCAGGTCCGCCAGGCGAAGAGGGCCGCCGAGGAGGCCCGCCGCCAGCAGGACGCCGGCGACGAGTTCACCGAGGACGGGCGGCATGCGCAGGCGCGCGGCCGCCTCACCGCCCAGCTTCGCCGCGACGAGCACGACGGCCAGGTCGTAGAGGATCGGCCCGGCTGACACGGACACGGCGCGAGTAGCCGCGGCGCGGTCAAAGGCATGCCGAGGTCGCGG
>JAXDQQ010000100.1:0-3903 GCA_034667805.1 Thermoplasmata archaeon
GCCTGCCACCACATCTTCTTCTACAACGCGCCCGACGGCTCGAAGCAGCGCGGCATCTGCGCCGGCATCCAGTACACGCAGCTGTGGGACACCACCGACCCGGAGAACCCGACGGTCATCGTCAGCGTCCCCGTGCACTACGGCTACGGCGACGGCCCCAGCACCTCGGTCTCCATCGCGGCCTTCAGCCACACCGCCGGCCTCAGCATCGACGGCACCATCCTCTACGTCGGCGACGAGAACATGGGCGGCGGCGCTCCCCCCGGCTGCGGCGCGGGCTCCGCGGTCCCCGGCGTCGGCGAGGCCGGCACTCCGGTCGGCGCCACGTGGTTCTACGACGTCACGACGGAGACGGAGCCCCGCCTGCTCGGGTACTTCGCCCCGCCGCGCGACGTCAACCACCAGGTCACCCGCACCGGCGCCCCGGGCAACCTCGGCAGCTGCACGACGCACCACGGTCGCCTCGTGCCAGACCCCGAGGGCCGCGACCTCCTGGCGATGAGCTACTACAACGACGGCGTCATCGTCCTCGACTTCACCCCGACGGGACCCGAGGGCGCCTCGGTCATCGAGCCCAAGATCGTCGGCGAGTTCCACGATGGCTCCGACACCTGGGAGACGTGGTACTACGGCGGCTACCTCTTCGTCGGCGACCTGCAGCGCGGGCTGGACATCTTGACCTTCGGGTAGCACGAAACGGCCGTCGCTCTTCGAGCCCCGGCGCGTTCCAATCAAAGCATTGAGGCGGCGCCGTTCCTGCTTCACGACGTCGCAACGCCTTCCTCCGCCGACACGGGCGACGTCCAGTCCAAGACGTTGCAGAATCGGCGCGCGCAGCGCGCCGGGCGGCGCCAAGAAATCGCGCAAGTCTTCCCAACCTGAAGGCGCCACCATTTTGCAAGAACATGAGGGCCAAGCCGCGCAAGCGCACGCCGACGCCCACGACGCCGACGGCGGAAATGAGGTTCAACCTCGTTCGGGGAATCGAACGGGCCCATGGCGGATTAGAATCCGTGCCCTAGACAGGAAGCGACCTGAGCGACCTGCACGAAAACCGCCTTAAGCGGCCCTCCTGTGGGCGACCTGTGCCCGGCACGCCGCCGATGACCCTGCCCCAGAAGATCCTGGCCCTCAAGTCGGGCAACAAGGCGGTGAGCGTCGGCGAGGTCGTGGACTGCAAGGTCGATGTCGCCATGGCGCACGAGGCGCTGGCGCAGCTCGTCAAGCCGTTCAAGGAGATGGGCGCGACCAAGGTCTGGGACCCCAACCGCATCGTCGTCCCCATCGACCACTGGATCCCGGCCAGCTCCGAGTCGTCGGCGAAGATGCACGCCTCGATCCGCAAGTTCTGCGAAGAGTACAACCTCCCGCACCTCTACGACATCGGCCGCCAGGGCATCTGCCACCAGATCCTCGCCGAGGAAGGCTTCTGCCTGCCCGGCGACCTCGTCGTCGGCACCGACTCGCACACCAACATGGCTGGCGCGCTCGGCTGCTTCGCCTCCGGCATCGGTCCCACCGAGATGGCTGCCGTCTTCGCCACGGGCGAGCTGTGGCTGCGCGTCCCGCCCACCATCAAGGTCGACCTGCAAGGCGAGCTCACGGAACCCGTCGCTTCGAAGGACATCGTGCTCTCGCTCATCGGCCAGATGGGCGACGACGGCGCGCGCTACCAGGCCGTGGAGTTCTCCGGCCCCGCCATCGACGCGCTGCCGATGTACCAGCGCTTCACCCTCACCAACATGACGACGGAGATGGGCGCCAAGGCCGGCGTCATCGCCTGCGACCAGCAGACCCTCGACTACCTCGATGCCACGCCCATGGCATCGCACCGCCGCGACGAGATCCGCAACCACGCCGGATTGCGCCCCGACAAGAAGGCCACCTACGCCCAGACGTTCACCTTGGACTGCAGCAAGCTCGAGCCCGTCGTCGCCATGCCGCAGAGCCCCGAGAACGTCAAGCGCGTGAAGGACGTCAAGGTCGAGAAGGTCGACCAGGTCTTCATCGGCAGCTGCACCAACGCGCGCTACGAGGACCTCGAGACCGTCGCCGCCATCCTCAAGGGAAGCCACGTCAAGAAAGGCACGCGCCTCGTCGTCTTCCCCGCGAGCACCAGCATCTACCTCCGCGCCCTGGAGTCGGGCATCATCAAGACCATCACCGAGGCGGGCGGCATCTTCAACCCCAGTTCCTGCGGCGCCTGCTTCGGCGGCATGGGCGGCGTCCTGGCCGAGAAGGAAGTCTGCGTCAGCACCTCGAACCGCAACTACAAGGGGCGCATGGGCCACCCGGACTCGATGAGCTACCTCGTCAGCCCGGCCACCGCGGCCGTGACCGCGTTGGAAGGGAAGCTGACGGACCCGCGCGAGTACTACTCCGAGGGCGAGCTGAAGCCGCGCCGGGCCGTCGCCGCCTGACGACCCCGACCAACCACAGATGGACACGGATTCCACGGATGGTGCCCGTCGGGCATCCGTGCAATCAGTGAAATCCGTGGCCGGGCTAGTCGCGGCGTGCGCGTCCTCCTTTTCGGGGCCTCCGGCATGGTCGGCCAAGGGGTCCTGCGCGAATGCCTCGCTTCTCCTGACGTCGAGGAAGTTGTCTGCGTCGGCCGCCGGCCCCTCGGCCAGTCGCACCCCAAGCTCGCCGAGCTCGTCCAGGACGACGTCACCGACCTGTCCGCCATCGCCAAGGCCCTGCCCAAGTTCGACGCCTGCTTCTTCCCGCTTGGCGTCTCGTCGGCCGGCATGAAGGAGGAGGAGTACCGCAAGGTCACCCACGACCTCACGGTGTCGGTCGCGCGGCAGCTGCACACCGCCAACCCCGGCATGGCGTTCGTCTACGTCTCCGGCGCCGGCACCGACTCCACGGAGAAGGGGCGCTCCATGTGGGCGCGCGTCAAGGGCAAGACGGAGAACGACCTGCTCGCGCTCTTCCCGAAGGCCTTCATGTTCCGGCCTGGCCTGATCCGTCCACTCGACGGCATCCGCTCGCGTACGCAGCTCTACAACCGTCTCTACGTCGTGCTCCGGCCCATCGTCGCCGTGGCCGCCAAGGTGGCGCCCGGTTCGATGAATACGACGCGCACCGTGGGCCGGGCCATGCTCACCGTCGCGCGCCAAGGGTTCCCCAAACGCATCCTGGACCCGAAGGACATCAACGAGGCGGCAGCCCGACAGGCCGACGCCGACTAACGCGACCGCCGAGGGGAGGAAAGGGCAGGGACTAACGCGACCGCTTGGCGGCATGCGCGGCCTTGCGGCCGGCGACCTTCGCGCTCTTGCCGGGATTCGGCCGCTCGGGGGCCTTCTTGCCGACCCGCCCCATCGCGGCATCGGCCAGGGCCACGGCCTCGTCGCGCGGCCGACCGTGCTCGAGCTCCTGCCGGATGCGTAGGGCGCGCTCCAGGCTGGGGTTGCGCTGCAGGCTGGGGTACTTCTCTGGATCGGCCCGCAGGACCTGCAGTCTCAGCACCGGGGCCGGCCGTGGCCTCGATTTCGCCATGGCCTTCGATTCGGTCCCGGCCGGTACTTAGCCCTGCCCGAACGGGTCTCGAACGGCCCAAAGCGCACCTCTAACGTCGAGGGAGGGGCAGAGCAAGGTCATGGACAACAAGCGGGTCGCGCCGCGCCCTCCGGTGCCGACGCCCCCACCCATGCCGCCGGCGCCCCCAGCGCCGCCCGAGCCCCCACAGCCGACGCCTCCGACGGCGTAAGCCCGCAAGCGCCAGCCGTCAGGCCTTAAACGGCCGTTTCGTGGCGGAGCCATGGCCCAGCAGGACCTGCACTTCAAGACCCGCTTCACGGGCCGCGCATGGGCCTTGCCGGATTCGTGCGACACCGACATGATCACGCCGGGCAAGTACCTCACCATCATCGACCCGAAGGGCCTGGCCGAGCA
>JAXDQQ010000101.1:0-8386 GCA_034667805.1 Thermoplasmata archaeon
CGCCTTTGCGCGGCATTCAATTCCACCTGGTTTGTCCGGTTATAAAGAGTTGAACCAAGCGACCGAACCAAAAATGGTTCAATTCCCGGCTCGACCACTTCAAGCCCGCCCTGAGATGTCAGGGCGCCTTTGGCACGGGACTCCGGCCAGGACCAAGGACGTCCCTCTGACATCTTTGGGTGTGCAAACAACCATGCCGTTTGCCGGCCAGTCAGGACCGTGACCACGGAGAGCAAGGCGCCGCACCTCGTGCAGCGTGTCGAGCGGGCCCGTCGCGTGGTCAGCCACTGCAGCCAGGCCGCCATCCGCGCCTACGACGAGGAGGCGCTGCTCGCGGAAGCCTGCCGTCACCTCATCGACGTCGGCGACTACTTCATGGCCTGGTTCGCCGAGAGCAAGGTCGGGGAGACCAGCCTTACGACCTTGGCCCACGCCGCGATGGAGTCCGGTGTCCGCGTTGTGCAGCTTCCATGGGCCGATGAGGTCGGCACGCGGACACCGACCATGCGGGCCCTCCTGGAGCAGCATCCCCAGGTCGTCCGCGGCATCCCGTCCACGCCCATCCTCATGAAGAGGCATCCCCAGGCCAAGGCCCTCGGCTACGCCTCGGTCTGCGCCTTCCCCATCCAGTTCGGGCCGCACGGCGCGGGGGTCCTCACGCTCTACGCCCGCGAACCCGACGCCTTCGCCCCCGAGGAGGTCGCCTTGCTGCGCGAGCTCGCCGGCGACATGGGCGTCGCCCTCTCCGCGCTGCGGGCGCGTCGGTCCAACGACCTCCTCGAGGAAAGGCTGGAGAACGCCGAGCGGCGCTTCCGCAGCATCGTCGAGCATGCCCCCGTCGGCGTCCTCCAGGTCGGCCACGACGGCAAGCTCCTGGTGGCGAACCAGACCCTGGCCGACCTCCTCGGCTACGCCTCGCCCGCCGAGCTCATGGCGCAGGGGCCGGACGAGCTCTCCCGCCACGTCAGCCTCGCCGACCTGCAACGCCTGCGGCAGATCGTCGCGGTGGGCTCGCCGTACCCGCCCCTGAAGCTCCACCTCGTCCGCCGCGACGGCGAGTGCGTCTGGGTCGACATCCAGGCGCAGACCGCCAACGGGGGCAGCGAGGGCGCCGTCGAGGCCTTCGTGCGCGACCTGTCGGCCGAGCATGCGGCCCAAAGCCTGCGCGTCGCGCAGGAGCGCCAGCAGCAGGAGGTCCTCCGCCTCAACGAGCTCGACCGCATGCGGACCGCCTTCATGGGCCGCGCGTCGCACGAGCTCAACACCCCGCTCACGCCCATCCTGCTCCAGGTGCAGGCCCTCAGCCAGGACAGTGGGCTCAACGAGAAGCAGTCGCGCGCCGTCGCGCTGATCGAACGCAACGTGCTGAGGTTGGCGGAGCTGGTCAAGGACCTGCTTTCGGCCTCGACCCTCGAATCCGGCAACGCCGAGTTCAAGCCCGTCGACCTCGATGTCGGGGCGCGCATCGGCGAAGCCATCGAGTCGTTCGGGCCGCAAGCCAGCAAGGCCGGCATCCGGATGGAGCCCTCGTCCAACGCGGCCGTGCACGCCTTCGTGGACGGCGACCGCCTGACGCAGGTCCTCTTCAACGTCGTGGGCAATGCCCTGAAGTTCACGCCGCGCGGCGGCTCGGTCGCCATCGATGCCCGGGAGCGCGGCGACGAGGCGGTCGTCACGGTCACCGACACCGGGCTCGGCTTCACCGCCGAAGGGCGCGCGGTCCTCTTCCGGCCGTTTGGCCGGCTGCACGAGCACATCAAGGGCACGCCGGGCGGCACCGGCCTCGGCCTCTTCATCTCCAAGGGCCTCGTCGAGGCCTCCGGCGGCACCATGTCGGCCGAGAGCCCAGGCCCAGGCCTGGGCTGCACGGTCACGTTCACGCTGCCGCGGCGTGCCCCCGTGAGCCCTGGGCGCGGCATCGTGCGCGCCCGCGGGTTCCCGGACACGGTCGCCCGGACCGCGTCGCGGCCGGCGGTCGCCGTGCGGACCGAGAAGGACGTCGCCGTCAGCGACCCGTGAGGCGGACCCTGAGAAGGTAGCCGCGCTTCTTCCCGGCGCCCGCCGGCAAGGGATCGAAGAGGTACTCGACGCCCTTCTGCTCCAGGGCCACCTGCTTCGTCGCGCCGCCAGGTCCGCGGACCTTGCGCACGGCGCCTTTGATCCCCGCGGTGGCGAGGGCGGGCACGAGGTCGAAGAGCTCGCCGCCGACCGCCTGCGCCGGCGACAGCCGGAAGCGCTTGATGGCGGCCTTGTTCCAGAACGTCACCCGGTTGTCAGGGTCGCAGGCGATGAGGACGTCGGAGGAGGTGTTGAGAAGGATGCGCAGGAAGTCGTTGGCGCGGCGCGACTCCTCCCCGAGGCCGCGCATCTGCTCCTCCATCGTCGAGAGCTCGTCGTTGAGGCTCTGCAGCTCCTCGTTGACGGTCTCCAGCTCCTCGTTGCGGCTCTGCAGCTCCTCGTTGAGGTCCTGCTGGGCCATGAACCGCGAGTCGCCGCCGGCAGGCGCGGGGCGTTCGGGGCGGCGCTTGGGCTTCGGGGACGCGTGCGCTCCCAGGTCGGACGGCTTGTCGTCGCCGCGGGGGTCGCGGGGCTTCGGCATCGCGCCAGGCACGGGCTTCCGGCGGAAAAAGGTGGTGAGGCCGACGCGCTGCAGCCCAGGGATGGGGCGAAGGGCCTCGCTGTGTCCCACGAAGAGGATCCCGCCTGGGGTCACCGCGGAGGCCAGGCGGCGCAGCGCCCGTTCCCGTTCCTCCGGCGTGAAGTAGATGAGGACGTTGCGGCAGGCCAGGATGTCGATGGCGGACAGGGGCGGGTCGTGCAAGAGGTCATGGTGCCCGAAGACGACCCGGTTGCGCAGCAGCTTGCCCACGCGCCACTGGTCGCCCGCCTTCTTGAAGTACCTGGCCAGGTCCGCCCGCGAGACCCCGCGCAGCTGGTCGCTGGTGTAGCGCCCCAGGCGGGCGATCTTGAGCGCCCCGTCGTCGAGGTCGGTGGCGAAGACCTTCCAGGGCAGCGCCGGGCCGATGCCCAGCGAGCGCGCCAGGAGGATGGCGAGCGTGTAGGCCTCCTCGCCCGTGGCGCACCCGGCGCTCCACGCGCGCAGGCCGTCGGGGCGCTTGGCCGCCAAGGAGGGGATCTCGCGCGCCAGCGACTTCCAGGAGGCGGGGTCGCGCGTGAAGGAGCTGACCTTGATGAGGAAGGCCGAGTGCAGGCGGTCCAGCTCGGCGCCATCCGTCTCCAGGATGCGCAGGTACGCCGCCATCGTGCGGCAGCCGCGCGTGGCCAGGCGCTGCTGCAGCCGGCGGTGCAGCGTGCTGGAGCGGTAGCGGGCGAAGCGGGCGCCGGTCCGGGCCTCCAGGAGCTTCAGCATGTGCAGCCACTGCCGCTCGGTGACGATGACGCGGTGCGCCGCCGCCCGGGCGAGGAACGCCGGGATCTGCCCGACGGGAAGGATGGCGTCGAGCAGGCCGGTGCGCTCGGCCGCCCCTGGCATGCCGTCGAAGGCGGCCGTCGAGGCGTCCTCGGCGATGGCGAGCCCGCCGCGCGCCTTGACCGCGGCCAGGCCGGCCGCCCCGTCGCTGCCCGTGCCGCTCAGCACGACGACGATGGCGGCGGGCCCGTAGTCGGCGGCGACGGAGGCGAAGAGCACGTCGACGCTGGGCCGCGAGTAGCTCACGCGCGCGGCGTGCGTCAGGCGGATCTTGCCGCCGCGCAGCTCGAGGTGGTGGTCGGGCGGGGCGACGTACACGGTCCCCGGGGCGATGGGGACCCCGGCCTGCGCCACCACGACCCGCAGGCTCGTGCGCTGCTGCAGCAGGGGGACGGCCTGGCTGCGGTGGTGGGGGTCGAGGTGCATCGCGACGAGGACCGGGGCCGGGAAGCCCTTCGGCAGCCCTTCGAGCAGCCGGCCGAGCGACTCGAGCCCGCCGGCCGAGGCGCCCAGCGCCACCACGGTGGCGGGCCGCCGGGCTGGCGGGGCGGTTCGGCGCGGGGTGGCCTTCGGCAAGACCACGCTGGAACCGCGGCCTCGTATTTGGTGCCGACCACGGGTTGCGTGGGCTGGGGAATGCAAGGAACGGCGGAAGAAGGACTGGGAAAGAGGCGGAAGAAGGACTGGGAAGAGGAAGAGCGGAGGAGACGCGCTACTGGTCGTCGCTCTCTTCGCTGGGCGTGACCGACCCCTCGTCGTCGCCGCCCTCACGCATGCCCTCGTTGGGCTTGGCGCCGGTCCGGCCCTGGTCGCTGGAGTCGTCGTCGGCGTCGTCGTTGGCGGGGCTCGTCCGCGCCTGGGCCGGTTGCGCGTGGCCCTTTCCGCTTGCGCTGCCGCCCGCGAGCTTGGCGCTCGTCAGGTAGATCGGCTTGCTGGGGTCCGACGTGCGGTCCAGGACCTCCTCGCTGCGCAGCGGCTTGCCCTGCGTGTTGGGCTGGAACTGCAGCCACTTCACGTCCGTCGCCTCCGGCCTGCCGCCGGCGGTCAGGATGGCGGAGACCTTCGGCTTGGGGTCGTTGAGGCTCACGGGCTTGTTGTCGAGGAAGACTGGGGCGAGTTTTTCGGTGTTCATGGGATGCCTGCCTGGCCCATTGCGGGCCGACTCGCGCCAATGGACGCGGTCCCAATTAGGCGGTCCGGTAAGCGGACATGTTCAGGCTCCGTCGGCTAGCCGTTTGGCGCGCGGGAAAGCCCGTGTGGCGCTCAGGCCGACCGGGCCGCGGGGGCCGCGTCGCGCTCGGCGCGGTAGGTCACCACGAGCTGGCCGCCACGCTCGGTCACGTGGAGGATGTCGGCCTTGGCGCCGGCGGCGGTGGCCCACAACTGGTATTCCATCACGCCGTTGAACGTGAGGACGGCATTGTTGCTGCTGCTCATGCTTGCCTCTGGAGGCTCCGCCTAGAAGGCCCCGCCGGCCCGCTCGGGGGCCGACAGGCTGCAAACGCACTGCAGCGCGATTGGCGCCTAGAGCTGGTCGCTGGATTCGTTGGCGTCCATGGAGCGCGACCGGGCGGCCATCTGGGGCACGGCCACGGAGGGCAGGGTGAACTCCCGCGCGCGTTGGCTGCGCCAGAGCAGGACGACGGCGATCGGGTAGGCGATGGCGGCCGCGATGGCCAGGATGGTGCCGACGCTCGGCCCGCCGTCGAAGGAACCGATGGCGGACGTCGAGAACCCGTCGTTGGCGAGGCTCATCACGATGACGGCCGCGAAGGCCGCCGGGATGAGCAGGCCGGCCGCGAGGTGCGCGAGGAACGGCACGCGGCGCCAGCCGGAGTAGTGCGGCACGGCGAACCACAGGGCGAGCAGGAACAGCCCGGCGACCGCGATGGCGAAGACGCTGATGGTGCCGTCGGACGGCAGCAGCTCGAGCGCGCCGAGGGCGCCGGCCAGGGCCGGCAGGGCGGCGACCATGCGCGTCGTGGCGGCGAGCGTGAGGCCGAGGACCAGGAGGACGGCGGCCAGGGGGGCCGTGTACATCCACGGCTGCGGGTGCGGGTTGGCGATGGCGAAGAGGGCCAGGACGGCGATGGTCGCGGTGATCGACGCCTCGCGCAGGGCGCCCGTGGAGCGCACCGTCAGGACGATGGCCGCCGCGGCGGCGACGAGCGGGAGCCAGTCGAGCAGGATGCCTGGAGTGCCGCCGTTGCCGGCCACCAGGGCGTCGAGGCCGATGGCGGCGGCCAGGAAGGCCAGGGCCGCCAGGAGCCCGACGAAGGGAGGCTTGATGCCGTGCAGGCGCGGCGACGGTCCGAGGGGGGAGCCGGAAGTGGGCATGCTTCCCGGTCCGCTTCCCAGGGGGATGAGGTTTCGCGGACGACTCCGGCGGACCCTGACAAGTCAGGCCGCCGTCGCCGGCCGCGCGCCTACGGGCGCAGCATGTTGACGATGGGCCGGAAGGTGCGCAGCGACTCGTCCTCCGTCATGGGCCAGCCCATGAGGTTGGAGTCGACGTAGTGCGTCAGGATCGCTCCCTCGGCGCGGCGCAGCAGCTCGGAGACCGACCCCAGGCTGACGCCGGTGCGGGCGGCCAGGGTCCGCAGGTCGATGCGGTGCGGGATCTCGTAGTAGCCCATGGCCACGGCGGTGGAGAGCGCCTCGAACTGGCGCCGCGAGATGGGGGCTGCGAGGCCGTCGCCTTGCACGGGGCGGCAGCGGACCTCGTTGGCGGCCAGCGGCGGCTTGGTCGTGATCTCGAGGTGCTGCACGAGGGCCCACACCTGGTCGCGCACGCCTTCGATGAACCAGGCGGCGCTGCCGTCGGCGGAGAGGTCGAGGTGGTGGACCTTGGCGAAGGACGCCACGGTCGCCCAGGCGGGCGGCAGGATGGCGGCGCTCGCGCGGAAGAGCTTGGGGGCGATGCCGGGGGCGACGCGGACCTGCTCGATGCCGGGGTGGAGCTTGAGCCAGCGCGCGAGGATGTCGGGCTTGCCGGCGGCGGCGTGCGCCAGGAGGGTCCAGCCCTCTCCGGTGGCCGGCGACGGGAGGAACTTCAGGTGGACGTCGAACGGCGGCGTGGTGAAGCCCGTCTGGTCACATGGGAGGTCGATGCGGTGGACCGTCGCTGCGGTCCCCTTGAGATATGTTTGGGTCACTTTCTTGGTCCATGCAGTGAGTCGCCACCTATGGGGCCCCTAGATTCAAGGCAAACCCCGATAGGCGTCCCTGCTGTAGATACGCTCGTCTGGCCTAACATGTCAGGCGCATGCCGTTCTAGGTCATCAACCCGCGAATCAGGGCATCTTGCCGCTTCAGATGACGCCTAGGAGGAGAAGGACGAGCAGGACGATGAGAAGGATGCCGAGCCCGCCCATGGGGCGGTAGCCCCACTGGCGGCTGTGGCCCCAGGTCGGGGCGGCCCCCACCAGGAGCAGGATCAAGACGATGATGAGGATGAGTCCGAGCAACGCCATGGGAAGTTCGCTTCGGAATCCGCGGCCGGCACTTCAGGCCTTCCGTCGGGCGACATGTCTGGTCGCCCGACGGGGCCTCGGCCGACCGTCTCCGGTCGGTCGCCCGCCTAGCGTTGGCGGCGGGAATCGTTGTCGACGTTGACGGTCGTCGGGGCGGGGGCCGGCGCGGCGGCTCCCTGGACGACGATCGTGCGGTCCTCGCGGGCGCGCGTCGGCGACGGGTCCGTGGGGGCGCCGCCGGCGAAGGACATCACGGCGAGGCCGACGAAGAGCAAGAGCCCCGCGCCCAGCACGCCGATGGAGATCCAGCGGTCGAAGCCTGCCTCGAAGTAGAGCAGGTAAGCGCCGGCCAGGATGACGACCAGGCCGACGCCCATCATGATAGAACGTGTTGCGTTCATGGAAGCCCACTGGGAGCGCCCATCCGTTAGTCTGCGGGGACGAAACCGGCATGGCGCTTGGAGCGCACGTGGCTCGTCGCCTCGGCGAGGGCCGGCGCGAACCCGCGCGCGGCCGGGGCGGTGGCGTGGGCCGGCCTGTGGGCGACCGGCGCCAGCGTGCGGTACGAGAGGTACGCGTAGATCGGCGCGCACAGGAAGAAGAGCGCGTAGAGGCCGAGCCAGAGCGGCAGCAGCACCGTGGCGAGGCTGAGGCCGAGCCAGGCGACGGCGAGGTAGCCGTTGTAGGTGCCGGTGGCCAGGAGGGCGAGGCCGATGAGGCTCTCCATCTTGGTGATGCGCAGGGCCCGGAAGAAGGCGTGGAACCGGCCGAGGCGGTGGCCGGGGTCCTTCGACGTGCGCACGAAGGGAGAGCGGAAGCCCAGCATGCATTTCGTGGCCGCCGTGAGGTTGGTGAACTTGATGGCGAACCACATGCCCTGCACGAGGAAGCTGTGCCGCAGCTTCGTCTTGCCGTCGAGGCGCAGGACGAGGTGGAGGCGCACGATGCCGTCGACGATGAGGAAGAGCGGCACGAAGGCCAGCATCCAGAGCTCCTTCTGGTGGTGCGTCACGGCGTCGTAGCCCAGCAGGGGCCCGAGCCCCAGGTAGAGCAGCACGCCGGCGATGGTGGTGACGAAGAAGCCGTCGAACCAGTGCAGGTTGGAGAAGAGGAAGTCGATCTTCTGCCGGGCCTTCATGCGCGAGAACACGATCATCCAGGCGCGAGAGAAGAAGATCCTGACGTTGCCGAACGCCCAGCGGTGGAACTGCTTCTTGTAGGCGTCGAAGACCGCCGGCATGAGCCCCTTGCCGAAGCTGCGGTCGACGTAGAGCGAGTCCCAGCCCGCCACCGCCAGCCGCACCGAGACCTCGGCGTCTTCGCAGATCTGGTCCTCGGCGAAGCCCCCGACGTCGGCCAGGGCGCGCAGGCGCAGCATGCCCATCGTGCCGCAGAAGATGATGGCGCTCTGCTCGTTCCGGCTTGGCATGATGGCGTGGTAGAAGTAGGCCTCCGCGCGCTTGTACTGCCGCGTGAGGAACGA
>JAXDQQ010000102.1:0-3655 GCA_034667805.1 Thermoplasmata archaeon
TTGACCTCCACGGCGACGGTGACGACGGGGTCCGACACGTGGACGATGCGCTCGAACGGCTCCATGTCGGGGTCCGAGGTCATCGTGTAGCCGGCCATGGCGTCGCGCAGGCCGGTGACGGCGACGATGTTGCCGCCGGTGGCGCGGTCGACCGGGATGCGGTCGGCGCCGACCATGAGGCCGACCTGCTGGATCTTGTTCTTCGTCTTGGTTCCGCCGACGTACAGCTCGACGCCGCGCTCGACCGTGCCCGAGAACAGGCGGCCGATGGCGATCTCGCCGGCGTGCGGGTCGATCATGATCTTCGTGACCATGAACGCGACGATGCCGTCGGGCTTGGCCGTGCGCATGTCGGAGCCGGCCTTGGAGTCCTGGTCGCCGTGCCAGATGTGGCGGATGCGGTACTCCTGGGCGACCTTGGGGCTCGGGATGACGTCGGCCACGGTGTCCAGCACGACGCTGGCGACGGGGGCCTTCTTGGCGAGCTCCTTCTGCGTGTCGTTCTGGCAGTGCGTGTAGACGTCCTTGAAGGTGACACCGGACTTCTTCATGTACGGGACCGAGACGCCCCACTTGTGGTAGGCGGAGCCGAACATGACGGAGCCGTCCTCGAGGCGGACGCCCCACTTGCCGCGGAACTCCTCCGGCAGGTTGCGGTTGATGAGCTCGTTGACCTTGTTGATGATCTTGATGAAGCGCGCCTGCATCTCCTCGGGCGTCACCTTCAGCTCGTTGACCATGCGGTCGACCTTGTTGATGAACAGCGTCGGGCGGACCTTCTCGCGAAGGGCCTGGCGGACGACGGTCTCCGTCTGGGGCATGGGGCCCTCGACGGCGCAGACCAGGATGATGCAGCCGTCGACGGCGCGCATGGCGCGCGTGACGTCGCCGCCGAAGTCGACGTGGCCGGGGGTGTCGATGAGGTTGACGAGGTAGTCCTTGTTGTTGAAGTGGTGGACCATCGAGGCGCAGGCGGCGTTGATGGTGATGCCGCGGGCCTGCTCCTCCGGGTCGAAGTCGAGGGCGCGCTGCTGGCCGGCCAGCTCCTGGCTGATCATGCCGGCGCCGGCGAGGAGGTTGTCCGAGAACGTGGTCTTCCCGTGGTCGATGTGGGCCGCGATGGCGATGTTGCGGATCTGGTCCAGGTTGGCCATGACTCCGACGGCCTTGGCGATGTTGTCTTCCTTGCGTCCCATAGTGCACCCAGTTGGAGCGGTTGTCTCGGCCAGCCTAGGCTGCCGTGACCCTCGACAGGGTCGGGGACAGGTCCGCCGATAAAAGGCTAGGGGAAGAGGAGGCCCCTAGCCGGGCACGGGGTATGGCCCGTCCCCGACGAAGGTCCAGCCTTCCATCGGCTCGAGGTTGTAGAAGAACGTCGCATACGCCGTGAAACGCTGGTTCAGCGCGATGCCGCTGCCGTTGGTGGTCTCAGGCTCGGGGCCGCTGGCCGAGGCGTCAAGCACGACCATGCCGGCCTCGCGGTGGTCGGCGAGGAACGCGGTGTCGGCGTGGGTGACGTAGGGGCTGACCGCGTTGTTGGTCTCGTCGAACCGGTCAGGGCCGACGTCCGGGACCTCGTTCTCGCCGCAGCCACAAACGCCGTTGACCACGTAGAGCCATTCGCCGGTGGCCTGCGTCGATTCCCACGTTAGCTCCGTCTGGACCCAGCTCGGTTCGCCGGTGATGGGGAAGTAGACCCGCGAATGCTGCTCTTCGATCGTGGCGCAGTCGATGAAATTGACATAAGTGCCAATGGAGCACGAGATGTAGCCGTCCTGGCTGAGCGTCTCGGCGCGCGGCTCGCTTCCCGGCACCCGCGTGATGGCGACCTTGACGATGGGCGGGTCGGCGATGTCGGCCTGCACGTCGACCGATTGCTGCACCGACGTCCAGCCCGCCTTGGCGACCTGCAGGAAATAGGTGCCCGGCTCCACGTCGGCGAACAGGAAGAGGCCGTTCTCGTCGGTCGTCTTGTCGGCCGTGTTGACCAGCGTCACCGTGGCGTCGGCCACCGGCGTGAGGGCAGGGTCGACGACGATGCCCCGGATGAGGCCCTTGCCGCTGCCGACCGTGGCCGTCTCGAACAGGTCCTCCAGCTGCTGGTCGTTCGCCTTGCTGTCGTCCTTGGTGGTGCAGCCGGCCAGGACGACGGCCAGGGCGAGCACGAGAGGGGACAAGCGCATGGCCTGCCCTTGCCCCCCGGGGATTTGACGCTTGTGGGCACGATGAGCAAGCCGGGCGGCCTACGCCGGCCCGGCGCCATCGCTCGAGGGGTTGACGAAAAGAAAGGGAAGGGAAGGAGGAAGGGAAGAGGCGAGTCCGAAGGGCCTAACGGGCCGACTTGGCGACGCGTTCCACTTCGTCTTTCTTCGCGATGGCGAACGACTGCGGGTCGTTCTTGGCCGCCTTGAGGATCTCGTCGGCGAGGCACTGGTCGATGGGCTTCGTCGACTTGAACGACGTCTCGGTGGCGCCCGACGCCAGCAGGCGCAGGACGATGTCGAGGCGGCGCATCGGCGAGACGTCGACGGCCTTCGGGACGTTGATGCCGCCGTAGCGCAGGCGCGTGACTTCCTCACGGGGCGCGGCGTTGACGATGGCGGTCACGAGGACCTGGACCGGGTTCTCCTTGGACTTCTCGGCGACGCGCGCGAAGGCCATCTCGACGGCCTTGTACGCCTTCGACTTCTTGCCCTGGTAGACCTCGGAGCGCATCAGGTCGTTGATGAGACGCTCGACGACGTGGACCTTGGCCTTGGCGAAGCGCTTGTTGCCGTGGCGGGCCGAGTGGTGCATGACCCCGATGGCCTCGAGGTGGATGTACTTGGCAAGGCCGGCGTCGGAGACCTCGATGCCGGTGCAGGAGTACTTGCCGAAGACCGGGGTCTCGGGCAGGTGCACCTTCTTGACGGGGGCGGGCGCGGCGGCCTCCGTGGCGAGCGTCTCGAGCTGGGCGTCTGGGGTGGGAGTGGTGTCGTCCATGGCAATCACCGCATCGGCTTCTCGACCTTGCCCTTGACGAGCATGTCCAGCGAGACGTTGTTGACCTTGATGACCTTGTAGCGCACGCCGGGGATGTCGCCGTACGAGCGGCCCATGCGGCCGCCGATGCCCTCGACCAGCACTTCGTCGTGCTCGTCGATGTAGTTGATGGCGCCGTCGCCGACGGCGAAGGCGGTGATCTGGCGGCCGTTGCGGATGAGCTGGACCTTCACGCACTTGCGGATGGCCGAGTTCGGCTGCTTGGCCTCGATGCCGACCTTCTCGATGACGATGCCGCGGGCTTGCGGGATGCCTCCGAGGGGATCCGACTTCTGCTTGAGGCGGAGTTCGCGGCGCGAGTAGTAGCGGTCGCTCCAGCGCGCGTTCTGGCGGTTCTTCTGCAGCTTGCGGGCTGCGTTCATTCCGGTCGGGATGGTGATTCCTCCTAGGTGTGTTGGCAGGGCATTGCTGCCCGCCGAGGTGATCGCCGTCCCAGTGAGAGTCGGGCCAGCCGCCAAGCTTGCCGACTCAGCCAAAGGCCCGGGGGTCAACCCGGCTCCGGGGCGTGAGCGGTTCGCCGACAGGGGGGCTGTATAAAGGCCTGGCGGCGGCCTTCCAGAGGGCCGAGCCCGAGTGCTCAGGTCGAGGCCGAGGCGGCCGCCGGCTTCTCGCC
>JAXDQQ010000103.1:0-2703 GCA_034667805.1 Thermoplasmata archaeon
GCCGCGCCCGCCGGTCGAGACGGCGACGACGGTGAGGTCCTTGGTGCGCCGCTCGGCGAAGGCCGACGCCGGGTCAAGCCCCTCGAACGAGTGGTCGTCGCCGAACCGGTCCTGCAGCGCCAGCGCGCGCTCGCGCAGCTGGGCAAGGTCATACACGGGGTAGGCGACCAAGGCGAGGCCGCGGTAGGGCGTGTTGACGGCGACGGGCGCGGAGACCGTGATGGTCCAGGTGCCGACGGCGAGCGTGCCGTCGAGCGGCGCCGTGATGTTGAGCACGACGGGCACTTGGGGCTGGGCCGGCGTGGCGTTGGTGCCATAGGTCCGGCCGTCCGGCGCCTGCACGTCGACCTGCAACGCCGTCGTTGGCGGCAAGCCGGGCGCCGCCGACGGGTCCCAGCCCAGGATGATGGTCAGCCGTGCGGCGGACTTGTTGACGGGGACCTCGTGGCGCGTCGCCGTCGGCTGCACGGGCGCCAGCGGCAAGCCCAGCGGCCCCTTCGGCCCCACGGACGCCGTGACCGTGCCGTTGAGGTCGAAGACCTCCGGCAGGATCGGGTCCACCGGAGGCGTGAAGGAGAGGCGCACGAGGTCGCCGGGCTTGGCGTCGAGCGCGTCGGCGAGGTGGCTGGTCAGGATGGCCTGCCCGGCAGCGAGGTCGCGGCCATCGGTGTGCCTGCCGCCGCGCAGCTCGAAATCGCCGAAGCCGGCGTCACGGTCGGGCTCGAAGCCGACGACGGCGACGCTCGGCTCGAACAGGTCGTCGCTCTCGACCGCCGCCTCCCACACGGCGTTCGCCGCGATGCCGTCGAAGTGGCCGGCGATGGAGGGATCGGCGAGGTACGCGTCGTACACGGACTGCGAGAAGTACGGGTAGCCCTCGATGGAGACCGACTCGTCGATGTGGCCGAGCGACTGGTACACGTAGCCGCGGATGGCGTACGCCGCCGACCCGCCCGCCACCAGGGCGGCTGAGACGATGGCGGTGCCGACCATGAGCCCGGCGACCACGGTGGCGGTCTGGCGGGGGCGGCGCACGGCGTTGCGCACCGCCATGCGGGTGAGGATCGGCCGGCGCCACATCAGGACGCCAACGGTCGCGGCCGAGGCGAGGGCGGTGACCAGGAGAGCGATGACCCAGGCTTCCATCTACAGCCGGCGCTCCTGCGCCAACGGCAGCGAGCGGCCCTCGCCCGCCTCGACGCGCGTGATGCGGCCGGATTCCATGTGGACGATGCGGTGGCAGCTGCGCGCGATGGCCGGGTCGTGGCTGACGATCACGTAGGTCTGGCCGCGCTCGCGGTTGAGGCGGTGCAGAAGGTCGAGGACCTCCTGCCCGTTCTTGGTGTCGAGGTTGCCGGTCGGCTCGTCGGCCCAGACGATGGCCGGGTCGTTGACGAGGCTGCGCGCGATGGTGGCGCGTTGCTGCTGGCCACCGGAGAGCTCGCGCGGGCTGTGGTCGGCGAACGCCTCCATCCCCACCTGTGCCAGCGACGCCATCGCGCGGCGGTTGGCTTCACGGGGATCGACGCCGGAGACCAAGAGCGGCAGCTCCACGTTCTCGACGGCGGAGAGGACGGGGAGGAGATTGAAGGACTGGAAGACGAAGCCCATGCGGCGGCTGCGCAGGCGGGTGCGCTCGAGGTCCTCCATCTGCGCCAGGTCGCGGCCTTCGAGGAGGACGGTGCCGGCGCTGATGTCGTCGAGGCCCGAGAGGCAGTTCAGCAAGGTCGTCTTGCCGCAGCCGGAGGGGCCGACGACGGCGAGCATCTCGCCGCGGCGGACCTCGAGGTCGACGCCGGAGAGGGCCTCGACGCGCAGGCGGCCCGACTCGTACACCTTCGAGACGCCGCGCGCCGCGATGATGGGCGGGCCTGCTGTCGGCTTGGGCCGCGGCGGAGCCGACGCAGACGCGCGGGGGGCGGCGGGTCGGCGGGCCTGGGCCACGGCCGACGCTCAGGTTGGCTGCGTCTTAACCGCTCGCCTGGGAGGCAGCCCGGTGAGCAAGGGTTTCTTGGCCGCCGCCGTTGCTTCGGGCATGCCGACGAAGGCAACGACCCGCAAGGCCTACGCGAAGAAGCGGCAGGGCTACTCCACGTCCACGGCGGCCGGCGAGTTCGTGCGCGAGGAGATGCACCACAAGAAGCAGGGCAAGCATGGGAAGGGCGAGAGCCGCAAGCAGGCCATCGCCATCGGCCTCTCCAAGGCGAGGCAGGCCGGCCTGAAGGTCCCTCGCAAGCGCAGCGGGAGCCGGTCGGCGTCGAAGCGGCCGAGCCGGTCGCGGTCGCGGTCCCGCTAGTCCTTAGTGGGTCCCTTCTGGGAGCCCGGCCTTGCGCACGATGTCGTCGGCGCAGTCCTGGACGTCGCGCAGGATGCGCGGCGCGTCCAGCGTCTCCACGCGTCCCTCGGCCATGAGCACGCGTCCGCCGACGACCGTCGCCGACACGTCGGCGCCGCTGGCCGCGTAGACCAGGTGGGACGCCGTGTCGTGGCGCGGGACGAGGTGCGGGCGGCGGAAGTCGACGAGGATGAGGTCCGCGGTGGCGCCAGGCACGAGTCGGCCGAGGTCGGCGCGATGCAATGCGTCGGCGCCGTCGCGCGTGGCCATGTCGAGGACGCGCTGCGCGGCGAGTACCGTCGCGTCCCAGCGGTGCTGCTTCTGCACCAGCGCCGCGAACTTCATCGTCTGGAACAGGTCGAGGACGT
>JAXDQQ010000104.1:0-6808 GCA_034667805.1 Thermoplasmata archaeon
GCCCAGCCGTTCCTGGACCATTTCAAGCTCGACGGCTTCTACGAGTGCGCCGAGTCCGCGTCCTTCGTCGTCGATACCTGCGACTGGGAATACCGGACCGCCTGGGACGAGGTCAACGACACGGGCAACCGGCCGCCGACACCGCGCAGCTTCTTCGCCTACTACAACACGCAGTACCTCGATGTCCCGATGGACACCTTCACCATCATCCAGGAAGGCTTCTGGACCGACGAGACCGTCCCCAACCTCTGGGTGATGCTGGACGCGACGCCGATCGACAGCGGCTGCGATTGCAGCAACCACTACGGCAGCATGATCATGGCCAACCCGTTGCTCAACCGCCTCGACCGCTTCGCACTCGACGGCAGCAACAACACGGAGTTCCACGACGCGGACGGGTTCGGGGGCGCCGTGGGCGAGTTCCCGCTCGGCATGCAGGTCGCGTCGCGTGGTTTCCTTCCGCCGAACCCATCCGCGGGCCCCAACAACCCCGACCCGACCTCGTGGCACACCGTTGCGCAGAACTTCAGGTTCATCGTGATCACGACCATGTTCCACAACTACGCCGCCCCGGACGGCTGGACGTTCGAGACCAAGGACCAGTATCCGGTGGGCTAGAATCAAAGCCTCCACGCGCCGGCCTTTGGGGGAACCGACAGGAACCCTTTTCGTCCATGGCGCTCCCTGGAGACCTATGCGCGTCCAACCGCTCCTCGTGCTCGCCCTCCTGTCGGCGGCCGTCCTGGCCGGCTGCTCCGGCGGCGCCAAGGACGACCCCCTGGCCGGCAGCGGCAACGAGGCCCCCGAACTCGAGGTCACCGACACGACGGGCGGCATCCGCGGCATCGTCGTCGACCAGGCCATCGTGCCGGTCAACGGCGCCAAGATCACCCTCTCCGGTGGCAAGAACACGACCTCCGACGAGGAGGGCCTGTTCCGCTTCACTGGCCTCGAGCCGGGCGACTACTTCGTCTCGGTCGCAAAGCCGGGCTACACGGCCGTGCAGCAGTCCGCCTCCGTCGTGGCCGGCGTCGCGGACCCGCCCATCGTCAAGGTCCTCCTCACCCGCCTGACGACGGCGCAACCCTACCTCGACCACTTCAAGCTCGACGGGTTCTACGAGTGCGCCTTCTCCTACGGCGACCCCGGCAACCCGTTCATCACGGACAGCTGCGACATGGCGGTCCGCACGGCCTACGACGGCGTCAACGAGACCACGGGCAGCCCGCCGCCGTTCCTGCCGCGCAACGTGCAGCGCAACATCAACACGCAGTTCCTCGACGTCCCGATGGACACCTACTCCATCGTCCAGGAAGGCTACTGGACCGACGAGGCCGTGCCGGTCATGATGATCCTGCTGTCCTCGACGCCCATCGACAACGCCTGCGACTGCTCGGACAAGGACTACATGGACGTCACGATGGCGAACCCGACCTACAACCGCATCGACCGGTTCGACGAGGCTGGGAAGGACACCGAGGCCGTCCCGCTCGGCGAGTCGGTCGCGGCGCGCGGCTTCCTCAGCTGGGAGGCCAAGTCCACGGCGCAGAACCTGCGGTTCACCGTCATCACCACGATGTTCCACAACTACGTGGCCCCGGAAGGCTGGACCTTCGAGACGAAGGACCAGTACCAGATCGGCTGACCTTCGTCGGCTGGGGGGCGGCCAGTCGGCAAGCCTTCAAGGGAAAGGCCGCAACCCTGATGAGCCGGGAGTGGACTGGGCACGGCGTGCGCGCCCTGTTGGCCCTCCCGTTGCTCGTCCTCGTCACCCTGGCCGGGTGCTCGGGTGGGGGCGGAGGCGACCAGGCGCCCTCGAAGGCCGACGACTTCAAGGACCTCGACGTCGCCGCGACGGCCACGACGGGCGTCGCGCTGGGCGTCGTCGTCGACGAAGCGATCCGCCCCATCAAGGGCGCCAACGTGACGCTCGAGGGCGCCAGTGGCGGCGCCAAGAAGCAGCTCACCGACGAGCAGGGGCGGTTCGCTTTCGATGGCCTTGACCCGGGCACCTACTTCCTCAAGGTCTCGTCGCTGCAGTACTCGCCGGCGCAGACCTCCGTCGAGGTCGTGGCGGGCGACCAGGACCCGCCCGTGACCCGCGTCCTTCTCACGCGCCTGTTCACGCAGAACCCCTACGCGGAGCAGATCAAGTTCGACGGCTACATCGCCTGCGGGTACTCGTTCCCCGTCGGCTCCACCTGCGTCAACGACTACACCCGCATCCTGGGCAGCAGTGTGCCCGGCTGCGAGGGCGGCTGCCTGCGCGACTACAACGTGTCGAAGACCGGCGGCAACATCCGTGAGTACGTCACCGGCGTCACCGCCGGCTGGCAGACCTTGGTGTGGGAGGCGACCTGGGAACCGTCCCTCGACGGCACCGCGAAGGGGCTCACCATCTCGGTCAGCTTCTTCACCCGGCCTGACGCCGGCCACTTCTACGGCGGTGGCAGCTTCCCCAACCCGCTGCGCTTCCAGATCGACGTCGGCAAGGAGGCCGACGGCCAGCAGGAGGAGCCGACGATGATCCTGCCCGACGGCCAGAACGACATCTTCGTCTTCTTCAACGATGGCAGCGGCCCCGGCGGCGTCACGGTGAACCAGGCGTTCACGGCGTTCCAGACCAACTTCTACTACGTCATCCCGCCCGAGGGCTGGTCGTTCATCAACGACGATCCGATGCCGTTTTGATTGGGTCGCCCACGGCAAACCTGATGACCCGCCCCGCGGCATCGGTCGGCATGCGATTGCTGGCCTGCTTCCTCCTGGCGTTCCTCGCCTTGGCCGGCTGCGCGGGCGGCGCCGCCCCGAAGGAGGAGACCGGCTTCGAGGACCTCGCGGTCGAGGTCACCGACACGACAGGGGCCATCCGCTGCCTCGTCGTGGACGACATGATCCGCCCCGTCGAGGGCGCCACCGTCACGGTGCGCGGCGCCTCGGACGGCGACAAGAAGGCCAAGACGGACGCCGAAGGCCGCTGCGTCTTCTCGGGCCTCGCGCCCGGCACTTACTTCGTCACGGTCGACAGCCCGTCGCACAAGCCGGTGCAAAGCAGCACCGAGGTCATCGCCGGCGAGGCGGAACCTCCGCTCCTGCGCATCCAGGTCGAGCGCCTGTTCACGCAGGACCCGTTCACCGTGCAGATCGCCCGCGATGGCTTCTTCGAATGCAGCCAATCAGGGGCGTCGATCTGGTACAGCTCCAGCGGCTGCGCCGACGGCATCTTCGGGCCCGCCAGCCAGGCGGAGCCGTCGCTTAGCAACGTCACGCAGCAGGACCGCGACTTCCACGCCGACGTCGGACCGGGCTGGCAGGAGATGGTCTTCGAGATGACGTGGGAGCCGACCTCGCAGGGCACGTCGCAGAACATGGGCATCGTCGTGAGCACCTACAAGCCCGAGCGGGACACGGCGCATTGGTTCGCCGCGTTCGAGGGCAGCTCTCCCATGCGCGGGCAGCTCGACGTCGGCGTGACGCACGAGTCCGCCAGCGGCGTCGACCCCGAGCAGGTCCCCGCCGAGGGCCTGGGGCGCATGTCCTACTTCGTCTCCGTGCGCGGCGACGGCTTCACGCCCGGCATCGCCCTCAACCAGCGCTTCACAATCTACCTCACGATGTTCCATTTCGGCAAACCTCCGGAAGGCTGGAGCCTCGTGGCCGGCGACGAGCTGCCCTTCTAGTCCGCCGTCGGCGGCATGGCGTTCCTTCGTTGGACGGCCTCTTGCAGATGTCCACTCCTGCGCGTTCGAGGACGCGACGGCAAATCTGAAGTCCCCCGCCCGGGCTGGCTCGGGCATGCTCCGACCGGCCCTCCTCGGCCTCCTGTTCCTTTTGGCGACCTTGGCGGGCTGCTCGAGCGGCGGGACGCCGTCGACCGGCGCGGAGGCGGGTGGCACGACCGCTGCGCCCATCGCTGCCGGGGATGGCCGCCTGTGCATCGTCGCCGTCGACGACGCCATCCGCCCCATCGCCGGCGCCAACGTGACCGTGAAACTGTCGGACGGCAGCAGCCGCTCGGCGGTGTCGGACGAGTCCGGCAAGGCGTGCATCGACCTCGCGCCCGGCAGCTACATCGTCGAGGTGCGCCACATCCACCAGACGTACGAGACGGCGCAGACGTCCGCCGAGGTGGAGGCCGGCAAGGAAGCGGTCGTCAAGGTCCTGATGAAGCGGCTGTTCGCGCAGGAGCCGTACCACGTGACCCAGAAGTTCGACGGCTTCCTGCAGTGCGCCTGGGCCGTCGAGGGCGCGGCCAGTTCGACCTGCGTCAACGACTACACGCATTTCGTGGGCCTCGGGTACACGTGCCCGGAATGCGAGCACTTCTTCGACAACCGCGGCACGACGTACCCCCTCGACGCCGGATGGCAGACCCAGGTCTACGAGGTCACCTGGGAACCATCGGCCCAAGGCACGTCCCCGGAGATGCGCATCACCGTCAGCCACTTCCCGCGCCCTGCCTCGCACTGGTACTGCTCCGGCACCGGCGCCACCCCGATCCTCCTCCGCATCGAGCTCGGCGAGGTCTGCGACGACCAGCAGAGCGAACCGACGCTGCAACCGCCCGAAGGCGAGCTCAACACCACGCTGTTCATGGCGGCCAAGGCACCGGACGGCCAACCCGTCGCCTTCGCGGCGTCCCAACGCTTCACGGTCTTCATGAATTTCTTCTACTTCGGAAAGCCGCCGCCCGACTGGTCGTTCATCCAGGGCGGCGGAGAATTCCCGTTCTAGTCCACCCTAGAGCCGGGGCAGCTTCGTCTCCGGCTTGCCGCCGTCTCCAGCCTGCTCCTGCCAGGTCTTGGGCAAGGGCTCATCGAGGGGGCCCAGCACGAGTCCGCTGCGCAGCTTGGGGACGAAGTAGGTCGCCTTCTGCGGCATGACGTGCCCCTGCTCGGCGACCTCGAGCACCGCGTGCACCGGCTCCGGCGGCGGTAGCACCGCGAGTTGGCAAGCCCCGGAGCGCACCGCCTGCACGGCCTCCTCCAGGTTGCGCGTGAAGCGCAGGTTCTCCTCCGGCTTCTCCGGGTCGAGGCCCCAGCAGTCGCGCAGGAGGCGGTCGTGCACCAGGGTCACGGCCAGCGTGTCGAGGCGGCCGCGCGAGCCATCGAGGGCCGAACCCGGTTTGAGGCGCAGGCGGTGCGCCAGGAGGCGGCCGCGGTCGAGGTGCAGCACCGTCGGGTCGCGCGTGCCGGTGCGGCCGAGGCTGGCGCGCAACGCGGTAAGGACGGCGGCATCGGGGCCGGCGGGAAGCGGGACCAGGGCGGCCTCCCAGTGCTTGCCGATGGCTTCGAGGGCCTTCTCGACGGTCATCGACAGGCCGGTGACGAGGCGGTGCGTGGCCTCGATGCGCGTGCCAGGGTCGTTGTCGCGCACGAGGCAGGCCAGGATGGAGCCGTCCTCGGCGCGCTTCGTCGCCGCGAAGTGGTCGAGCGCGGTCTGGTAGCGGTGGTGGCCATCCGCGATGACGAGGTGGCGGTCGTCGAACTGCGCGGTGACCTCGCCCACGGCCTCGGGCCGGTCGACGCGCCACAGGCGGTGCTCGTGCCCTTCCTCGTCGGTGAAGCGCAGCAGCTCCTCGATGGCGTTGGACGACAGGATCTCGTCGACCCAGCCGCGCTCGTCGCGGTACAGCAGCCAGATGGGCTCGGTGTCGACGCCGGTGGCCTCGCGCAGGCGGAGCCGCTCGCGCTTCTTGCGCTGCAGCGTCTTCTCGTGCCGGCGCACCTCGTGGTAGGTCGGGTCGAGGCGGACGCGCGCCAGGACGCCTTGCATCGTGAGGCGGGCGCCGGGCGGGCCGTGTTCGATGGTGTAGCGGTAGAAGGCCGGCTTGCCGTCGCGCAGCATCGTCGCGTCCGCCACCCATTGCCGCAGCGCGGCGTCGGCGCGCTGGAACTTGTTCGGCTTGGCGGGCGCCTCGACGTCGCCGGGCTGGTCGGGAGGCAGGACGACGCGGACGATGTTGTGCGCGTCGGCGGCGAGGAACCCGTCGCGTTGCGCCGTCGTGATGCAGTCGTGCGGCGGGCTGGTCGCCTTGGCGAGGTCCACGCGGGCCTCGTCGAAGCGCAGGGCCCGGAACGGCGCGATGGCGACCACGCGGCGGCGACCTCCCTGGGGCTTATGGAGAGTTCGGAAGCGGATTGGCCGGATTTCCCCAGATGAAGCCGATTATTTGGCGCGGAAGGCGCCGTTGTCATTGAGCGGCCCGACCACGGTCTTCCAGCGTCCGGCCAGGTGCTCCTCGCGGTAGCGGTGGTAGCGTTCGGTGTTCTGGAACGCCATCTCCGCGACCCCGGCATCGCCTTGCTTCTTGAGGACGCAGGGCGCACCGACGGCGAGTGTGCGCGGCGGGACGACGAAGTTGCTGGGGACGAGCGCCAGGGCGCCGACCACGGCGCGCTCGCCGACCTTGGCGCCGTTGAGGACGACGGCATTCATGCCGACGAGGGCGCGTTCGCCGATGGTGGCCCCGTGCACGACGGCGCCATGGCCGATGGAGGCGTCCGGGCCGATGGACACCGGGGAGCCGTTCTCCGTGTGGATGGTGCAGTTGTCCTGCACGTTGGAGCCGCGCCGGATGACGATCGGATCGATGTCGCCGCGCAGCACGGCGTTGGGCCCGATGAAGCAGTCTGCCTCGATGGTCACCTGTCCGATGACGACGGCGCCGGGTGCCAGGACGGCGGTGGGATGGATGGTCGGTCCGATGGCGGGTCCCTTGCGGGGGGTCTTGTCCACACTTTGTCCAAGGTCTTCCTCCACTTAGATATGGGGGACCTTGGATTGAGCAGATGCTTTGGAAATTTGT